>JBBSAS010000094.1:0-6370 GCA_038252055.1 Candidatus Limnocylindrales bacterium | reverse complement strand
GGCGACCTTCACCGTGGCGCCGAAGCCGAAGCCGAAGCCGAAGGTGGCCACGGCGACCGCGGCTGCTGCCGGATCGAAGGCGACGCCAAGGCCCGCCCCGAAGCCGGCGCCCAAGCCGAAGCCCAAACCGAAGGCGAACCCCGCCCCGCGTCCAGCGTCGAGTTCCTCGCTCGCTGCCGAGAAGTACCTCCTCGCCCTGCTGAACTGCACCCGCGGCGGCGGCTGGGTCCTGGCCGACGGGAGCTGCTCCTCCCCGGGCGGGAGCGGGACCGCTCCGCTCAAGTACCACGCCGGCGTCAGCAACAACGTGGCCCGGCCCTACGCGAAGAAGCTTGCCGTCAGCGGCGTCTGCTCCCACTTCTCCGGCGGCGACCCGGGTGACCGCCTCCGCGCCGCCGGTTACACCGGCTACCAGTGGGCCGAGAACATCGGCTGCCGCTACTTCCGCGATCCGCGCGACGCGGCGGTGAGCCTCGTCCGTTTCTTCCAGGACGAGAAGTCGTACAGCGGCGGCCACTGGGTCAACATGATGAGCCGGAAGTACACCCACGCCGGGGTGGGGCTCTGGGTCTCCGGGGGGAACCTCCGCTTCGTCATCGATTTCTACACCCCGTGAGCCCTGCCGGCCCCAAGCCTCGGACGGTCGTCGTGGACGGCCGGACGTTCGAGCGCATCCCGGTCCGGACGCGGGTGCTCCTGCCCGGCGACGACATCGCCGCGGCGATCCGCGAGCATGCCGCCGACGAGCTGCGCGACGGCGACACCGTCCTCCTCTCGGAGTCGGCCGTCTCGATCATGCAGGGGCGCGCCCGCGACTGGCGGACGATCCACCCCGGGCGCCTGGCCCGGACGATGTCGTCGCGGGTGATCAAGACCTCGTGGGGGACCGGCCTCCGGAGCCCGTACGCGATGCAGTACGCGGTCGAGCTGTGCGGCGGGTGGCGGATCCTCCTCGCCGGCGGCGCCCACGTGGTCGGCCGCGCGGTCGGGAAGAAGGGCTGGTTCTACCTCGTCGCGGGCCTCGATGCCCGGATGATGGACGCCGAGCACACGATGGGCGTCGCCGAGTACTACGAGTGCTGCATCCCCGCCCCCCACGACCCGCTGGGGACGGTCCGCGCGATCAAGGAGGCCCTCGGCGACGGGATCGACGTGGCGATCGCCGACATTAACGACATCGCCCCGGCCTGGGTGGTCGCCTCCACGCTGCCGAAGGACCGGGCGCGGCTCCTGGCCCGCAGCTTCGACGACAACCCCCTGGGCCAGACCGACCAGAAGACCCCGCTCGGCATCTGGCGCGAGGTGGCCCCGGGCGCCTGAGCGCGGTCGCGATCGGCGACGCGCCGATGGCACGCGGCTCACGCTCCGACCAGCGACGAGTGCCCACCTGACGCGGCCTCGGACGCAGGCGCAGCTCGGCACCACCACCCCGGAACCGAGCGGTTCACCACCTTCTGGAGGAGCCGCGAGCGCTACGATGGCGACGAGATGATCCCACTCGCCATGCTCAATCTGGTGCTCCTGGTTCTCACCGAGAGCGGCCGCCTGGTCGGCTGGGCGAATGTCAGCGGGGCGTCCGGCACGTTGTTCCGGCTCGACCCGACGAATGCGCAGGGATATGTTGCAGGAACACCCACCTCCGCCCGGTTCACCGTCGTCGACACGGGCGAGCTGACGATCTCCGGCGGGACGGTCGTGGAGCTTCAACCGGTGGACCCCTCGTCGTGAGCGCCCCGCAGCACGATGATGCCGGGCGGGTGGCGACCCGGACCGGCAACTGTGTCGACAGGGTCCCGGGACCCGGCGCGAGCCGTCGCCAGCGAATCGTGATCGCAGCCCACGCTGGCTTGATTCTCGCCGTTGTTGCCGCCGCGGCCGCGGCGGCGCTTTCCGGATCAGGCGGTCAAGCCGATGACGAGCCCTGGCCGGTGGGACCCGAGGTCGCGGCCTATCCCGTCGCGGCACTGATGCTGCTGTACGCCCTGCTGGTTGTCGTTGGAACGCTCTGGTGGGCTCGGCGCGGTCGGCGCGGTCTTCTCAGGATGGCCGACCTTGTATTCCCGGTCGTGGCCATCGCGATGGAGCTCCCAGGGCTCATCGCGCCCGAACCATCCGCCGGTGCCGCGATGAGAAGCGCAGAAGGCGCAAGCGACCCGTCCGGCACGCCTCAGCGAGGCCCGAAGCGAATGCCATCGATCGTCGCTCGGATCGGGCTGGCCGTGGTCGTGCTCCTGCTCGCGGCGTGCGACCTGCTGCCGCCTGGGCCAGGCGCCCAGGTCGACATCCAGGGGCGGTTCATCCCCGATGCGGCGGCCGACCCATCGTGCATCTTCCTCAAGGAGTACAACCTCAGAAACCCCCGCTCATACGATCTCGCCTCCCTTCCGGGTGGTCTCACCTGGGCTCGCGAAACGGGGATCGTGTCCGCGTCGGGCGAGGTGATCGTCGGCCCATGGGGGTGGGCGCGGATCACCGGGCAGGTCATCGAGCCGGACGAGGACCCCCCTCGCTGCCCCGGCATCACGCTGGCGCCCGATACCATCGAATCGATCCCCCCGCTCGAACCCGAGCCATGAGGAGGCCGGCGAGGCGGTTCGGCAAGGACGGGCGCGGCTGGGCGCTCCCGCGGGTGTCATCCGCCTGCTGCCGGCGTCAATGAGGCCAGTACGCGTGGACGGTCAGCTCCGTGGACCTCGGGTGCTGGCGTTCGCGGGAACCACGGTCGCCGTCGCGGGGACGTTCGTGGTCCTGCTCGGAATCATCGGGTCGGTCGCCCCGCTGCCTGATCCGGCAGGTCGCGAGCGCTTGCTCTCTGCCCTGATCCTCCTGGGCGGGGTCGGCATGGTGCTCGGTGGTCCGAACACTGCGTTGGGCAGTCGGTCGGGCGCGTTGTTCGCGGCCGCCGGGACCGCCGTCGTCATGGCGCTCCTGATCTTCGGGGCGGCCGCACTCCCCGAGGCCCCGAGCGCGGAGGAGTGGTGGCTGCTCTTCGGGGTGGGTGCGGGCGCCGCCCTGCTGTACGCGGTTCTCTGGTTGCGACGGTCCCACCTCACGACCTGGGGACTCTGCGGACCTGCCATCGGGGTCCAGTGGGCGCTCCTGGGGGCCGCCGCCGCGTATGTGGTGGTGAGGCTGGGAGGAGCGAACTGACGGGACCTGATACCTGGCGCCGATGCACGTCAACGCCGAGGTCCGCGGGCACAGCGCTCGCATGCAGTTGAGCGTGCGCCGTTGTCCCTCGACGCGCTCGAAGCACGACCGATACTCGCAGCGTCGACTTACTCCCGGACGATTGTGAAGCCCTCGCGTGCGGCGGCATCCGCCAGCCGCTCGTCGAGCGTGACGAACGGAAGTGAGGACGGCTGGTACTCAGAAGCGACGATCGCGGCGCCAAGCTGGAGGGCGTCGACAGCGCGCAGCTGGTGCACGCGGAGGAGCCGGATCGCCGTTCGTCGCACGGCTATCACGGGCTCGACCTCGCCCCACGCTCCGGCGAGGCCTCGAAGGCGCTCGAGGCTCTGCACCACCCGAACGGGAGCCAGAAGACCCTCGCGTTCGAGGCGGGCCAGCGCCGAGACGCACTCGGCCTCGGTCGCCCACCACACCATGATCTCGGGATCGGCGTCGTAGGCCTGGACCATGGCGGCCGTGGTCGGCTCCTCGATGATCAGGGGGATCAGGGCCGACGCGTCCCAGAAGCTCACCGACCGGTTCGCCGCTCGTCGATGAGGGCCGCGACGGCGCTGGCGCCGGTCTCCGCCCGCGGCGGCGGCTGATGGATCAGTTCGAGCGGAGGTGGGGAGTCGCCCAGTCGCACGACGCCGGCTCGCTCGAGGCGGCGCACACGGCCCGATGGATCCTGAAGTGGCGAAACGGGCTCCAACCGGGCAACCGGCACACCCCGATCGAGGATCAGGATCGGCTCCCCGCCTTTCACCCGATCGAGGAGGGCACTCAGGCTGTTGCGGGCCTCGGTAATGGTGGCGGTACGCATGGCGCCAGTATAGCCTTCTCGTAATGGCGTGATAGGCTTGGTTGTCTGTTCCCAGCTTCCCGCGCGGAGCCCGGGCGCTCGTCTGCTAGGATCGGGCGGACATCCCGACCACCCGCGCCGGCCAATCGTGAGCGCCGACATCGCACGGAGCACCCCCACCGCATGATCTCCACCGGTGAGCTGCGCAAGGGCGTCGTCATCGAGCTCGACGGCGATCTCTGGCAGGTCCTCGACTACCACCACATCAAGATGGGCCGCGGCTCCGCGCAGGTGCGGATCAAGCTCCGCAACGTGAAGAAGGGGAGCACCGTCGAGAAGAGCTTCCAGGCCGGCGAGAAGTGGCCGCGGGCCCAGCTCGAGCAGCGCCCGATCCAGTTCCTCTACCGCGACGGCGACGATTTCCACTTCATGGAGATGGAGTCGTACGAGCAGTTCCACCTTTCCGCCGCCCAGCTCGAGGACGCCGTCTCGTACCTGAAGGACGGGATCGTCCTCGACCGGATCAGCTACGAGGGCGAGACGCTCGGCGTGGAGCTCCCGATCACCGTGGACCTCGCCGTCGTCGAGGCCGAGCCAGGCTTTGCCGGCGACACGGCGACAGGCGCGCGCAAGGCGGCGACGCTCGAGACCGGCCTCGTCGTCCAGGTGCCGCTTTTCGTGACCGAGGGCGACACGATCAGGATCGACACGCGCACCGGCGAGTACCAGACGCGGATCTGACCGGGCAGCCGGCAGCCGCACGCGCCGACGACGACCGGGAGCCGAGTTGATTGATGGGTGACCGCGAGCCGCCGGACTGGGCGCTCCCGGCCTGGGACGCGATCGATCCGCTGGCGCCGCGTCGTGGTGGGCCGGCCGGAGCAGCACCGGGCCTTGGCGACCCCGGCCAGGCGCCAGTCCCGGACGGGGCGCAGGCTCCGGGCGGGCCGGCAGGCCCTGCGTCGTCCCCCGGTCGGGCGGCAGCCCCCGGCGGGACCTTCGGCCTTCGCGTCCTCGGCGTCACCGACGTCACCCGGGCCGTCCGCGAGGCCCTCCGTGGTGACCCGCGCCTGGCCGACGTCTGGGTGGAGGGCGAGGTCGGGCGGGTCACGATCAGCACCGCCGGCCACGCCTACTTCACCCTCAAGGACGAGCACAGCCAGCTCGCCTGCGTCTGGTTCCGCGACGACCGGCTGGCCAGCCCGTTCGAGGTGCGTGGGGGCCTGCACGTCGTCGTCCACGGGCGGATCGACGTCTTCGACCAGCAGGGCGTCTACCAGTGCTATGTCGCCGCGGTGCAGCCGGCCGGTCTCGGCGACCTGGCGCTGCGCTTCGAGGCGACGAAGGCCCGCCTCGCCGCGGAGGGGCTCTTCGACGCGCGCCGGAAGCGGCCGCTGCCGGCGCGGCCGGCAACCGTGGGCGTCGTGACGAGCCTCTCGGGTGCCGTCCTCCAGGACGTCCGCCGGGTGCTCGAGCGGCGGTGGCCGATGACGCGCCTCGTGGTGAGCGCCTGCCGCGTCCAGGGGGAGGGGAGTGCCGAGACCGTGGTGGCCGCCCTGGAGCGGCTCGCCCGGCACGGGGCGCGCTGCCGCGACGAGGGACGGGCCGACGACGCTCCCGCGGTGGTGATCCTGGCCCGCGGCGGCGGCTCGCTCGAGGACCTCTGGTCGTTCAACGACGAGCGGGTGGTCCGGGCGGTTGCCGCCCACCCGGTGCCGGTCGTCTCCGGCGTCGGCCACGAGACGGACGTGACGCTGGCCGACTTCGCGGCCGATGTCCGGGCGCCCACGCCCTCGGCGGCGGCCGAGCTCGTCGTCCCGGACCGGCGCGAAGTCCTGGCGGGGATCCGGGCCCGGCGCGAGCGGCTCGATGTCGCCCTGGCCGGCGAGATGGAGGGCGCCGCCGCGCGGCTGGGAGGCGAGCGGCGGGCGCTCGAGCGGCTGCGGCCGGAGGCGCGGCTGGCCGCGGCGCGGGAGCGGGCCGGCTATCTGCTCGACCGGGCGACCGGCGCGGTGGCGGGCCGTCTCGCGGCCGAACGGCGGAGCGTGGAACGGGCGGCGGAGCGGCTCGCGCCCCTGGCCTCGGCACGGATCGGGTCGGTTGCGGCCCGCCTCGACGCCACGCGCGCGTCGCTGGGCGCGCTCGGGCCGGAGGCGACGCTGGCCCGGGGATACGCGATCGTCCGGCGGGCGGAGGATGGGGCGATCGTCCGCGATGCCGCCGAGGCCCCGCCCGGAACGCGGCTGCGGCTGCGGCTCGCGCGGGGCGAGCTCGCAGCGCGGTCCGAGGACGGCTGAGCGATGGAGGTGGCCGTCTTCCTGGGCCTTGTCGCCCTTGTGGCGCTTGGTGGCATCGGCATCGGCCTCTTCCTCGCGCCGCGGCTCACCGGATGGGACG
>JBBSAS010000093.1:0-6407 GCA_038252055.1 Candidatus Limnocylindrales bacterium | reverse complement strand
TCCGTCGTCACCGCGGCGATCACTGCCGCGGTCCTGGCCCCGCTGGCCCTCATGGCCGCGGGCCGGCGGTCCATCGCCGAGGCGGAGCGGATGGACTGGTGAGCACCTTCGAGCAGCCGGTCACCCACCAGCGGCGTCCAGCCCGGTTCGTGGTCTTCGCGATCGCCGTCGTGGTGGTCATGAGCGGCCTCACCCTCCGACTCTCGTCGATGCAGCTGGGCGGGCCCGCACCGGGGGCTCCGGCCCTGCCGGCCGTCGGCGAGACGCGGAACACCGCCCTGGAGCCGATCGCCTCGACGCGGGGCCTCGTCTACGATCGGGCGCGGCGGCCTCTCGTCGAGAACGTGCCGACCTTCACCGTCCGGATCCGCCCCGTCGACCTGCCGCTCTCCCGGCGAACCGAGGTCGTCGAGCGGCTGGCGGGTTTGCTCGGCACGACCTCGACGGCGCTCAACACGACGCTCGACGCGGGCAGCACCTCGCGGTTCGACGCCATCGCGATCGCCCGGGACGTCCCCGAGAAGACGGCTCGCCTGATCTCGGAGGACGGCCTCACCCTCCCCGGGGTCGAGGTCACGGTGGAGCCGCGCCGCGAGTACCTCGGCGGCACCGTCATGACCCAGATCGTCGGCTATACGGGCGCCCTCTCCGCGGAGGGCTACACGGACCTCAAGGCAGCCGGATACCTGCCGGACGACCGGATCGGCAAGGCGGGCGTCGAGCTCTCGTACGAGGAGGAGCTCCGGGGCACGTACGGGACCCAGCGGGTGGAGCAGGATGCGACGGGTCGCCGGATCCGCGTGGTCGGGGTGGACACGCCGCCGACCGCCGGCAGCTCGCTCGTCCTCACGATCGACACGAAGGAGCAGCGACTCGCCGAGAAAGCCCTCAAGTGGGGGCTCGAGAAGGCCCACCTGAAGCGGGGGGCGATGGTCGTGCTCAACCCGCAGACCGGCGAGGTCCTGGCGATGGTGAGCTTCCCCACCTACGACGCGAACCAGTTCTCGAAGGGCATCACGGACGCCCAGTTCCGCAAGCTCCTGAACAACCCGAACAAGCCGCTCATCAACCACGCCATCGGGGACATCCAGCCTCCCGGCTCGACGTACAAGATCGTGACCGGGACGGCCGCGCTCGCCGAAAAGGTGATCACCACCTCGTCAACGGTGACGAGCAAGCCGTACGTCCAGCTCGGCGACACGAAGTTCTGGGAGTGGAATCGGGCCGGCTGGGGCCCCCTCACGATCTACGAGGGCTTCGGCCACTCCAGCGACACGTACTTCTACCAGCTCGCGAACCGCCTCGGCATCACCCGCCTGGCGCACTGGGCGAAGCAGCTTGGGTTCGGGCAGAAGTCCGGGATCGACCTTCCCTACGAGGCGGCCGGGCTCGTCCCGACGAACGACTGGAAGATGAACGCCTACGGCCAGCCGATCTATCCCGGCGAGGTCCTCCAGGCCGGGATCGGGCAGGGATACGACCTCGCGACCGTCCTCCAGGTGGCCAACGCGTATGCCACGCTGGCTAACGGCGGGAAGCTCTACCGGCCCCAGGTGGTCCGGGAGGTCCTGGCGCCCGACGGAACCGTCGCCCGTCCGTTCAAGCCGGACCTGATCCGCAAGCTCAAGGCGCCGGCGTCGGTGTTCACGGCGATGCGCAAGGCGGCCCGCCGGGTCGTGACGATCCGCCACACGTACAACCTCGTGGACCTCCCGATCGTGGTGGCCGGCAAGACCGGCACCGCCGAGTTCGGTCTCCGCGACAAGAATGGCGTCCTCCCGTACAGCCACTGGTTCGCCGGTTTCGTCCCGAAGAAGGCCTGGAAGCGCGACAACCCGACCGGCGACGTCTCGAAGCCCGACTCCCAGCTCGCCTTCTGCGTCTTCACCTACGACTCGCGGACGCTCGGCAACGTCGCGACCGAGGTCGCGAAGTACTACCTCCAGCTCCACTTCGGGATCAAGCGGGACTACCGGCTGCCGGAGCTCCTGAAACGGACCAACTTCTACCAGGGGCGCACCTGATGGGCGTCCTGCGAGTCGAGCGGGACGCGACGACGGGCCTGGCGGCGAAGGCCTCCGGCGTGGCGTGGCGCGACTACGACGTCCAGCTGACGGTCTATGCGGTCCTGCTCGCCGCGATCGGCCTGGCGATGGCCTACAGCCACACGACCGCCCAGCTCGGCG
Organism: Candidatus Limnocylindrales bacterium; assembly: GCA_038252055.1. GTDB lineage: Bacteria > Chloroflexota > Limnocylindria > Limnocylindrales > CSP1-4 > CTSoil-043. The sequence continues at coordinate 4,221 of JBBSAS010000093.1, read as the reverse complement.
AGGCGCTCGTCGCCGGCTCGACCTTCACCCGAGGCCTCGTCTGGGCGGGCTTCGCCCTCGTCGCCTACGCGGCGGCCACGCTGTTCGACTACCGCTGGCTGCGAGCTCTCACCTGGCCGATCTACGTCGTCAACCTCGGCCTCCTCGCAGCCACGCTCGTGCTCGGCGATTCCGACGCCGCATCGGCCCGCTGGATCTCGGTCGCCGGCTTCCAGTTCCAGTTCAGCGAGATCGCGAAGATCCTCATGATCCTCGTGCTCGCCCGCTACCTCGCCGATCGCGAGGAGCGGCTCGACTCGCTCGGCGCGATCCTCGGTGCCTGCCTGGTGATGGGGCCGCCGTGGATCCTCGTCCTCCTCCAACCGGACCTCGGGACCTCGCTCGTCTTCCTCGCGATCCTCACCGGGATGCTCTTCATGGCCGGGGCGAGCCTGCGCTGGCTCGGCGCGATGGCGGTCGCCGCGATCGCGGCCCTCCCGCTCGTCTGGACGTACGTCCTCCACGACTACCAGCGGGAGCGGCTCACGAGCTTCCTCGACCCGGCCAGCGATCCGCTGGGAGCCGGGTTCCAACTCCTCACGGCGCAGCACGCCGTCGCCTCCGGGGGCCTCCTCGGCGCCGGTCTGACGAACGGGGCCCAGAACCAGTCGGACCTCCTGCCGGTCCAGACGACCGACTTCGTCTTCGCGATCCTCGCCGAGGAGCTCGGCTTCATCGGCTGCGTGGTGGTCTTCCTGCTCTTCGCCGCCCTGATCTGGCGGATCCTCGCGATCGCCTGGCGCTCCCGCGACCCGTTCGGGCTCATGGTCGGCGCGGGGATCGCCTCGATGGTCCTCTTCCAGCTCACGGTGAACATCGGGATGGTGCTGGGGATCATGCCGGTCACCGGGATCCCGCTCCCGTTCATCACCCACGGCGGCTCGTCGCTGCTGAGCGTCGCGATCGGCCTGGGCGTGCTCCAGAGCGTGGCAATTCGCCAGCAACGGGCCGAATGGTGAGCCCGACGAGGCACCCGGTCGGGCACGGCGGACACGGGCACGGCGGACTCGAACGCGGCGGGCGCGGCGGGGGCGGTTCGCCCGGCCCCGTGGATCACCCGGGTCGGGATCACCCGGGTCGGTTGCCCGGCGCGATCGCGCGAGGCGCCCGGTGACGACCGAGCCGACCGCCAGGACCCCGATCGCGGCCGCCGAGGGCCGCCTCGGCATCGAGCCCGTGCTCGTCGCCCCGGATGCCACCCTCGATGAGCTGATCGAGCGCGCCGGCGCCTCGCCCGCGACGCGCGTGCTCGGGGTCGTGGACGGATCCGGGGTCCTCGTGGGGATCGTGACCGTGGACCACCTCGTGATCGCCGTCGTCGGACGCCTCGCACCGTGGGCGCTCCTCGTGGACGTCCTCGACATGGAGGGCGTGACCCGGTACGACCGCTACGTGGAGGCCCGGGTCGCCCGCGACCTCATGCTCGACCCGGCCGCGCTCGCCCCGACGGCGACGCTCGGAGACGCCTTCCGGGCGATGCAGGAGCACGAGGTGCCGGGCGTCTACGTCGTGGACGGCGACGGGCGCCCCGTTGGATACGTCGATGGGCTCGAGCTCGCGTCGCTGATCCACCCGGGCGGCTGACCGCCGCTCGTGGAGCCCTGGATCGCCGCTGCCATCTTCATCGCCACGTACGGGGCGATCGCCACCGACCGCGTGGACCGGACCCTGGCCGCGCTGTTCGGCGCCATGGTCGTGATCCTCGTGGGCGTCATCGACCAGGAGACCGGGTTCGCGGCCGTCGACTGGAACGTCATCTTCCTGCTCGCGGGGATGATGATCATCGCCGCCGTTCTCCGGCGGACCGGCGTCTTCGGCTGGCTCGCCGTGCGGACGGTCCGCGCGGGCCGCGGAAACCCGGTCTCGATCCTCCTCCTCCTCGCCCTCGTGACGGCGGTGCTCAGCGCGTTCCTCGACAACGTGACCACGATCATCCTCCTCGCCCCGGTCACGATCTACCTCGCCACGACGCTCGGCGTCTCGCCGATCCCCTTCATCGTCGCGGAGGTCCTCGCCTCGAACATCGGCGGCGCCGCGACCCTGATCGGCGACCCGCCGAACATCCTGATCGGATCGGCGGCGGGCTTCGACTTCCTCGACTTCGTGGCGAACATGGGCCCCGCCGTCGTCCTCATCTTCGCCCTCTTCCTGCCCCTCATCGCCCTCGCCTTCCGCCGGTCTCTCGTGATCGCGCCCGGCCGACGCGAGGAGATCCTCCTCTCGCTCGATGAATCCGAGTTCATCACGGACCACCGGCTCCTTCGCCTCAGCCTCCTCGTCCTCGGCCTCACGATCGCCGGCTTCATCTTCGCCGCGGCGATCGACCAGCGGCCCGCGACGGTTGCCCTCCTCGGGGCGACCGCCCTCCTGCTCGTCGCCCGCCTCGAGCCCGAGGAGATCCTCCGCGAGATCGACTGGTCCACCCTCCTCTTCTTCGTCGGCCTCTTCGTCGTCGTCGAGGGTCTCGTCGCAACCGGCGTCGTGGCCGGGATCGGCCGCTGGCTCGTGGAGGCGACGGGCGGGGACGAGACCGTCACGGCGCTCGGGCTCCTCTGGGTGAGCGGCATCGCCTCGGCGGTCGTCGACAACATCCCGTACACGGCCACGATGATCCCGGTCGTCCAGGAGCTCGGTGCCGAGGGGATGAGGATGGAGCCGCTCTGGTGGGCGCTCGCCCTGGGAGCCTGTCTCGGCGGCAACGCGACGATCGTCGGCGCCTCCGCGAACATCGTCGCGGCGAACGCCGCGGCCCGGGCCGGCCACCCGATCACGTTCGGCCGCTTCCTCCGGATCGGCGGCGCGGTCGCCCTGATGTCGCTCGCGGTGTCGAGCCTCTACCTCTGGGTCCGCTATCTTCTCTAGGTCGTGACGCCCTCCCTCCTGCTCGCGCTCGACCCGGCCCGCATCCTGCCAGCGGGCCTGCCCGCCGCGGGTGCCTCGGCCACGCTCGACATCCTTGAGGGCCTCTTCGTCCTCCTCCTCGCGGCGAAGCTCGGCGAGGAGCTCTTCCGGCGGATTCGTCAGCCGGCCGTCATCGGCGAGCTGGCCGGGGGTTTCCTCGTGGGCCCGTACGCGCTCGCGATCGTGGCGCCGGGCGAGACGGCGACCGTCCTCGCGGAGATCGGGATCGTGATCCTCCTCTTCGCCGTGGGGCTGGAGATCCGCACGGACGAGCTCCTCGAGGTCGGGCGCCCGGCCGGAATCACCGCGGTCCTCGGGGTCGTCTTCCCGATCCTCGCCGGGGGCCTCTATGCCCTCGCGACCGGGGAGCCGCCGGCGACCGCGGCGTTCGTCGGCCTCGCCCTCGCGGCGACGAGCATCGGGATCACGAGCCGGGTCCTCGGGGAGATGGGCGTCATGAGCCGGCGATTCAGCCGGATCATCGTCGGCGCGGCCGTGATCGACGACGTACTCGCCCTCATCCTCATCGGGATCGTCTCCGGTGCCGCAGAGGGCGATCTCGGCCTCGCCACCCTCGGGCTCGTGGTCGGGGCGGTGGGGTTCGTCGTGCTCGGCTTCGTCGTCGCCCGGAGGGCCCGCGGCATCAGCCGGGACGTCTTCGTCTGGCCGCTCTTCGCCGAGACGCCGCTCGTGCCCGCGTTTCTCCTGATGCTCGGCCTCGCGATCCTCGCCGGCCTCATCGGGCTCGCCGCGATCATCGGCGCCTTCGTGGCGGGCCTCATCGTCGCGGAGACGGGGGCCCGCGACGAGATCGAGCATGAGATCAAGCCGCTCGCCTCGATCTTCACCCCGTTCTTCTTCGCTGTGACGGGCGCCCAGCTCGATCTCGGCGCGCTTCTCGAGCCGCGGCTGGCGCTCGCCGCCGTGGTCCTGGCGCTCCTCGGCGTGCTCACGAAGGTCGTGGCGGGAACGATCGGGGCCCGGTCCTCCGGGCGCTGGAGCGCGCTGACGGTGGGGGTCGGGATGTCGCCCCGGGGCGAGGTCGGGATCGTCGTCGTCACGCTCGGCCTGAGCCTCGGGCTGCTCTCGGCGGATCTCTTCTCCGCCGTTCTCGTCGCCGTGGTCCTCACGACGGTCGCCGCCCCGATCCTCCTCACGATCGTGGTCCCGCGGGCCGCAGCGGAGGCCGACGCCCAGCCGTAGCCGACCCCCGGGCCCCGCCCGGAGTCGGGCGCACCCGGCGTCCGGTTGGGTCAGGCGCTCCCGTCGGCAGGGGCGCCC
>JBBSAS010000092.1:0-6466 GCA_038252055.1 Candidatus Limnocylindrales bacterium | reverse complement strand
GTCATCTCCCCGCTCCTGGCCAACATCGTCCTCCACGAGCTTGATCGTGCGTGGCGTGCGGAGGATGGCGTCCTCGTCCGCTATGCGGACGACTTCGTCGTCCTGTGCCGCACCCGCGAGCAGGCCGAGGAGGCGCTCGTTCGGGCGGGAGCGATCCTGGCCGAGCTGGGCCTTGAGCTGCACCCGGACAAGACGAAGGTGGTCGACACCGGCGAGGGTCGGGAGGGCTTCGACTTCGGTGGCTGCCACTTCCATGCCCGCGTGTCGGGTCGGCTCCTGGAGCGCGGCATCCGCCGCTACTATCTCCAGCGCTGGCCCGCCCAGCGAGCCCAGAAGCGGCTCCGGGAGAAGATCCGGGATCGCACCGGCCGCAACCGCTGCCACGCTGACATCCGCGAGATCATCGCGGAGATCAACCCGATCCTGCGTGGCTGGGGCGCCTACTTTCGGACCGGGAACGCCGCGGTCGTGTTCAACAACCTCGACGGCTATGTCGTGCGTCGGCTCAGGGGCTTGCTCGTCAAGCGCCACGGCCGCAATCTTGCGGCAGGCCGGTCCCGGGCGTGGACGCGACCCTGGTTCGAGCACCTCGGCCTCTATCGCCTGCGCGGGACCGTCCGTTATCCGGGAGCTGCGTAACCATGTCCAAGAGACCATCGGTAAGCCGTGTGCGGGCAAACCGCATGCACGGTTTGAAAGGGGAATGTGGAGACGGGCCCGCTTTGCGGGCACCGCGCCACTGACTACCAATGAACGCCTACCGCCCCCGGCTGATCGACGCCCTGATCGACACGCTGCTCGACGAGTTGCCGGCGATCATCGTCACTGGGCCCCACGCCACCGGCAAGACGACGTCCGCGGCCCGGCGCGCCGCCACGATCGTGCGCCTCGACGCCGAGGCCGAGGCCGTCGCCTTCCGAGCCGATCCCGACGCCGCGATGCGGGGCCTCGCGGAGCCCGTCCTGCTCGACGAATGGCAGCTGGTGCCGGGCGTGCTCGGGGCCGTGAAGCGCGCGGTCGACGCCAACCCTCACCCCGGCCGGGTCCTCGTCACCGGGTCCGTCCGCGGCGATCTCGACGGCGATCTCTGGCCGGGTACCGGCCGGCTCACGCGGGTGCCGTTGTTCGGCATGACCGTCCGCGAGCAGGCGGGCATGGGACTCGGGACGCCGTTCCTCGACCGGGTCGCGGCCGGAGCCGACCTCGTCCCCGCAGCAGAGACCCCGGACCTGCGCGGCTACGTGGAGCTTGCCCTGCGCAGCGGCTTCCCGGAGCCTGCCCTGCGGCTGGGCGACGTGGCCCGGCGGCACTGGCTCGAGAGCTACGTCGACCACCTCCTCACCCGCGACGCGGAGCAGATCGACGGCGGCCGCGACCCGGCCCGCCTGCGTCGCTACCTCGAGGCCTACGCGCTCAACACCGCCGGGATCGTCGACGAGCGGACGCTGTTCGACGCGGCCGGCATCAACCGTCGGACGGCGCAGGCTTACGAACGGCTGCTGACGAACCTGCTCGTCGTCGAGGCGTTGCCGGCGTGGACCTCCAACCGCCTGAAGCGCCTGGTGCTCATGCCCAAGCGCCACCTCGTCGAGCCCGCGCTCGCGGGTGCGGTGCTCGGGCTCGACGCCAACCTCGTGCTGCGCGACGGCGACCTCATGGGACGCCTGCTCGACTCGTTCGTCGTTGCCCAGCTCCGGGCGGAGCTCGCCGTGTCGGCAGGGCGTCCGCGGCTGTACCACGTGCGCCAGCAGCAGGGACGCTTCGAGGTGGACCTGCTCGCCGAGCTCGCCGGTGGCCGCCTGGTGGCGATGGAGGTCAAGGCCGACGCGGCGCCCTCGCCCGATGCGGCCCGCCACCTCGCCACCCTGCGCGATCGGTTCGAGACTGACTTCGTGGCGGGACTCGTCCTCCACACCGGCCCCCGGTCCTATCGATTGGGCGACCGTCTCATGGCGGTGCCGATCTCGACACTCTGGAGTTGACGGCCGCGACTTCCCTGGCGGGTCCGCGGACCCGCGCGACGAGCGGCCACTGTGCTGGGGCAACGAGGGTCGGCCGTGCTCGGCGCGGCCCCTGGACCGCGTGTCCCGGGTGGTGCGGCCGCCGGAGAGCGATTGCGCCGTGGCGTGCTCCGGGCCGATCCGTCCCCCCGAGTGGCCTCGCCTACGGCCGAGGCCTGCGTCGCCTCGTCTACGGCCGGATCTCGAAAGCCTCCGCATGGGCGGGCCGAACGGCGCGGAAGTGGCGCTGATCGAGCGTCGCCACCTTCGGCTCGCCGAGGCGTTCGGCAAGAGCGACGACGCTGGCATCGACGACACCAAGCGCGAGATCGCCATAGCGCGCCTGCAGCTCTCGACAGCGGACCAGGTCGGCACCCGTCGGCGGCTCCAGGCGGTAGACCCCGGCGAGCAGGTCATCGAGGAAGATGAGCCACGCCTCCGGCGGGAGCCGACGGCCGCACCAATAGTCGAGCTCGGCGAGGACGAGGGTCGGCACGACGAGGTCCTCGTCGGTGCGCGTGAGAAGCCGGGCGCAGGGCTCGTGATCGGGATCCGCGGCGTCGAGCGCGGCCAGCAGCGGACCTGTGTCGCAGATGAGGGCCACTTCAGCGCGGTGGCTCAGCGACCGGTTCAGCGGTGACGTCGGCCGCGCTTCGGCCGTCGGTGGATCGGGCGACGCCAACCCGTGGGCGTCGACCTGTTCGGAGGGCCTTCGCCTTCTCCTCGACCGCCTCGCGGAGCAGGGCAGCGAGCGGGACCTGGCGGCGCTGCGCTTCAGCCTCGAGCGTACGCAGGGTGGCATGCGGGGCGCTGACGGTGGTCCGCCGAAGCTGCGTCATGATGCGTGATGCTAGCCTCATGATGCGGGCCAGTCAAACGAGGCGGCGCAGCCTCCGCGACGGTCGCTCGTACGGGGGGCGCTCACCGTGGACGCCTGGATCGCGCTTGACGGCGGCTAGCTCGGCCGCGGCGTTGCGACACGGGCGAACGGCGAGCGCGCGTTCCGGGTCATCCTCGGCATCGAGAGCGTGGACCATGCCATAGTGAGCCATGCCCATCCGCACCGTCGTCGAACGCGGGCCCAAGGGGAAGCGCGCCGTGGCGTTCAGTCTCGACTGGCCGGGGTGGAGCCGGGGCGCGAAGACCGCCGAGCTCGCCCTGGAGACGCTCGAGTCCTACCGCGAGCGCTACCGGCCAGTCGCGAGCCTCGCCGGCATGGCCAGCGAGTTCGCCGCCGCCGGACCCCTCGAGATCGTGGAGGACAGGGTCGGTACGGGCTCGACCGACTTCTGGGGCATCTCCTTCTCGCCCGCGTCGGTTGAGCAGGGAGCGATGGACGAGGCGAAGCTCGAGCGAGGGATCACGCTCCTCCGGGCCTGTTGGGCATTCTTCGACGGCGTGGCGGCCCGGGTCTCGCCGGAGATGCGCAAAGGGCCGCGCGGCGGAGGACGCGACCGCGACCGGATCATCCGCCACACCATCCGGACCGAGAGCGAGGACTTCGCGAAGCAGGTCGGCCTGCGGATCCCGGAGGAAGCGGCGCTCACGCCGGATGGACTGCGGCAACATCGGGAAACCTATGTCGCGGCGATGCGCGCCTACAACGCCGGTGAGGTCACCCGGCGCATGCGGTCGGGGACGCTGCCGTTCCTCATCCGGCACTCGGCCTTCCACACGCTCGACCACACATGGGAGATGGAGGACAAGGACCTCTCCACCGAGGACGGGGCCTGACCGTTCGAGCCGGCGGCTGGATGGGCGCATTCGCGCTTCGATCGGCTTCCGACGATTGCGGCCGCAGCCGGCATGGAGATCGCGACCGTCTGATCCGTCCCGCAGCATCTCGCCGAACCGCGACCATACCCGCACACGCCTCGGCGGCTGCCAGTGAACCGTACTGACTTCCGTGGAGACTCCATGGCTTGGAGGAAGCAGGCCGTGGTGGATCGGTACTGGGACGCGCTGGTCGCGGGTGGCGGCGAGCACGGCCAGTGCGGCTGGCTGAAGGACCGCTTCGGCCTGTCGTGGCAGGTCGTCCCGCGCGAGATCGGCGTCTACCTCGGTGGGTCCGATCCTGCCGGAGCCGCCCGTGCGATGGAAGCCATGCTCAAGATGCAGAAGCTTGACGTTGCAGGACTGCGGGAGGCCTACGAGGCCCTCGGTTGACACCAGCCCGCGCGAACCGCCCGCTCCCTCCCGGGCGTCGCGTGCTCAGGGTGCGGTGAGGTGGTTGTCCGCGCCCTGGACGGGTAGGCTTGGCCCGCGCGTTGAGCCTTCAGTGGCGAGTGACGGCTCCCGCTCCGCTGCACTGGGAGGCCCGACGGTTCCATGGATCTCGACGTCGCGCTCGTGCCACAGGCTGCCCGGCCCGCCGTTCCCGGCGTGTTCATCGTTGTGGACGAGATCCGGGCCAGCACGACGATCACGACCTTGCTCGACCTCGGCTGCTCGGCCATCTATATCGAGGGAGCCCTGCTGGCGGCGCGCCGGTTGGGCCGCGAAACGGGGAGCGTCCTCGTCGGGGAGCGGCACCTGCGGCGACCGCCCGGATTCGACTTCGCCAACTCCCCGGTTGCGCTGACGCGGGCCGGGATGCAGGGCAGAAGCGTGGTTCTGTCCACGACCAACGGCACGGCGATTCTCAAGATGCTTCGCCACTCGGAGCATGTCCTTGTCGGCTGCCTGCGGAACGCTCGCGCGTGCGCCGCGGGGGCCGTGGAGCTGGCGGCGGCCGAGGACGTGAGGATCTGCGTGGTCTGCGCGGGCCTGCAGCGCCGCTTCGTGCTGGAGGATGCCGTGGCGGCCGGGGTGATCGCGTCGCGCATCGTCGAGGCCGCGGCCGAACGCGGCCTCTTCACGAGTCTCACGGACGCGGCACGGGCCGCCGTCCGTTTGCGAGACGGGTACCCCGACACGCTGACGGCCCTCCTCGACTCGGACGGCGGGAGGACCCTCCGGGCGATCGGGGAAGAAGAGGACATTCCCTTCTGCGCCGAGGTCGACGTGACGGGCGCCGTCCCGATCCTGCGCGACGGCAACCCGATGCGCATCGAGCGGTTGGCGCCCTGACCGCGCGGGATCGGCGCCCAGCGCTCGATGCGGGGTGGGCCGGCCCTTCTGTCCGGGGGGCCGATGGGAGCCGGGGCGCGCGTCCAGGGGCGGCGGGCCGGTTCGACACGGATGCTGGCGTGCATTGACGGGCGTACGACCGCGCGGATACGCTCGGCCGGAGCGCAGTGGCCCACGAGGGCCGCAAGCTCGGTATCGGAGTTCCCGCATGGACATGATCCTTCGCCCCGCGACGCCCGACGACACGCCCGAGTGCGGGCGGATCCTCTACGAGGCGTTCGCGACGGTCGCCGATCGCCATGGGTTTCCCCGTGACTTCCCGTCGGTCGATGCGGGCCGGAAGGCGATCGCCGGGCTGATCGGGAACCCGGGCTTCCACGGCGTCGTCGCGGAGCGCGACGGCCGGATCCTTGGCAGCGCCTTCATGGACGAGCGCTCGACGATCTGGGCGATCGGGCCGATCAGCGTGGACCCGGAGGCGCAGGACGCGCAGGTCGGCCGGACGATGACGGCGATGCTTCTCGAGCGGGCGCGCGAGAACCGGGTGGTGGGCATTCGGCTCGTCCAGATCTCGTACCACAACCGGTCACTGAGCCTCTACACGAAGCTCGGCTTCGCCGCGCGCGAGGCGTTCGCCGCGATGTATGGCGACCCCGTCGGGGTCACGCTTCCCGGGTACACCGTGCGCCCGGCGACGGAGGCCGACGAGGCCGCCTGCAACGCGCTCTGTGTCCGCGTGCATGGCCACGACCGGGCGGGCGAGCTGCGCGATGCACTGAATGGCGGGGATGCCTGGGTCGTCGAGCGCCTCGGGCGGATCACCGCCTACACGACCGGGGTCACGTATTTCCACCACTCGATCGCCGAGACGAACGACGATCTCCGGGCGCTCATCGGGGCGACGGACCGCTACGGAACCCCGGGCTTCCTCGTGCCCCTGCGGAATGACGATCTCCTCCGCTGGTGTCTGGAGCACGGGCTGCGCGTCTTCTTCGTCACGAACCTCATGACGGTGGGCATCTACCAGGAGCCCGCCGGCGCCTACCTCGCCTCGGTCGGCTACTGATCGCAGGATTTGCCGCAGCTCCCGGTGCTGACGAGCCGCCGGACCGGCCAGCCGCCCAATCAGCCGGAGCCGACCGCGATCAGCGCGGCGTGACCGTCGGCAGGCCCAAGAGCCTCGCCGCCTCGATCAGCGCGGCGTGACCGTCGGCAGGCCCAGGAGCCTCGCCGCCTCGATCATCCGCTCGTCGTAGGTCATGGTCGCGTCGAGATCGTCGCCGATGGCCAGGGCGGTGGCGAGATGGATGGCGTCGAGCGTGCGAAGTACCCGCGGCTCGAGGGTCCCGGCTGCGTCGAGGATCCGGTCGTCGATGCCGACGAGATCGACGCGTCGC
>JBBSAS010000091.1:0-6532 GCA_038252055.1 Candidatus Limnocylindrales bacterium | reverse complement strand
GGCTGCGCGTTCATCACCACCTCGGACGACGACGCCACGCGAGAGGTCCTCCACGGCCTCGGACATCGCTACGTGGAAGGTTCGCCGATCCTCGTCGAGGTGCCGGACGAGCCCGGCGGGATCGCCGACGCGGCGGCGAGCCTGGCCGGCGCCGGCGTGAACATCCAGGGGACCCTCATGGTCGGGCGCAAGCCCGGACTCGTGGAGATGGTCTTCTGCGTCGATGACGAGGCGAAGGCGCGGGCGGCCCTCCGCCGCGCGACGATCGGCGTCGTCGACTGAATCCCCCGTCCGACGGGGCCAGCGCGGTCTCGGATGACCAGGCCGGAGCGCGCCCGGATGCTCGGGGTGGCGTGGCGCTGAACGACGAGCCTGGTCCGCGGCGGGAGGACCTGCCCGGTGCGGGGCCGGAGGACGAGCCTGGTGCAGGGCCGCGCCGGCGACCGGCGACGATCGTCGTGGGCCTCGGCAACCTGCTCCTCGGCGACGACGGGGTCGGCCCGCGGGTGGTGGAAGCGGTTCGTGCCCGGCTCGCGGCCGGGTCCGCCTCGGTGGTCGACGGCAGTCCATTCTCCGGCGCGCCGGCGTCGATCGATGCCGCCTCCGTCGCGGGCGGCGGCCCATCCTTCGTCGATCTCGCCTCCGTCGACGTCGAGCTCGACTGCCTCGCGGTCGGCGGGCTGACGCTCATGGAGCGGCTCGTCGGGTATCGGCGGGCGATCCTCGTGGACGCGATGGTGACCGGCCAGCACCGGCCCGGGGCCGTGCGCCGGTTCGCGCTCGCCGAGATCCCCGATGGCGAGGCGACACATCTCGACGCGGCGCACGACGCCTCGCTGGCCGTGGCGCTCGAGGCGGGGCGCGCGCTCGGCGCCGACCTGCCGACCGAGATCACGGTCGTCGCCGTGGAGGCTGGGCGGGTGAACGTCCTCGAGGAGCGGCTCTCGCCCGAGGTGGAGGCGGCGATCCCGCGGGCGGTCGAGGCGATCCTGGCCGCGATCGGCGAGACTGGGGCCTGACGCGGCCGACCCGGCCGACGCCGCGGATGCCGCGCATGCCGCCCGTGTGGCGTACACCCGACCAGGCAGCCGGCCGGACCATCGACGTCCCCTGCCGCCCCGACCACGGAGGAACCATGCACGAAGCCGGAATGGTCGACGGAATCCTTGAAGTCGTCCTCGCGCGGGCGAAGGAGGCCGGCGCGTCGCGGATCACGACGATCCAGCTCGAGGCCGGGCCCCTCTCGGGGGTCTCCGAGGATGCGCTCCGCTTCCACTGGGCGGAGCACGCGGCGGGGACGCTCGCGGAGCACGCCACGCTCGTCGTCGGCGAGACCGAGGATCTGATCGAGCTGCGCCTGATCTCGATCGACGTGGAGAGCGACGAGGAAGCTTCGGCGGACGTCGGCGCGAAACCCGCCACCGACGAGCATCCTGTCGCGGGCTGACCCGAGCGGTACTCGCCGCGGGCCGAAGCACCGCCTGGCACCCGCTGACGCACCAACGCGCCGGTGATCAACGACAGACCGCCGGGCGGCTTTCGTGCCACGAAAGGTCTGACGGTCGGATCGCCCCGCGGGCCACGGGTTTCGCCGAATTCCGTCGCCCCACGTCGGGTTCTGGCTGGCCGGCTCTGCCCCGCGGTCGCAACCGTCGCTGGGCGAAGGATTTCAACCGGCCCACTGGCCCCGACCGACAGGACTTGCTTCCCACGAAAGCCCCGACGGGAATCCGTCCCTCCGCGACGGAAACATGCATGGCCCCTCGCTCGATCCCCCGATCCGTCCCCCGCCGACGAATCTCCGCACGGTCGGGGCCTGAAATGCCGCGCTTCGGCTCCACGGGATACCGTGCCGTACACCCGCCGACGAGGGCGGGCCCCCAAGGGCTGACCCGAGCGGCGCCCGGGCGGACTGCGCTACTCGGCCAGCCAGGCGGCGATGTCACCGGCCGAGGGAACGCGCCCGGTGCTCATCACCCGGCCGTCGATCACGAGGCCCGGCGTGGAGAGGACCCCCCGCGCGGCGATCTCTGCATCACCCGTGACCTTGACGACCTCGGCCTCCACCCCCGCGATCGTGACCGCTTCGCGGGCGGCGGCCTCGAGTCGCTTGCAGTTCGCGCAGCCGGAACCCAGGACCTCGATCTTCTTCACGGAATGCCTTCCTCTCAGGCGACGATATCAGGCGATGACGTCAGGCGACGACGATGTTGAACAGGTAGCCGATCAGGACGATGCCCGCGGCCACGATCCCGACGAAGGCGACGATGAGCCGCGGCTTCATGACCCGCCGGAGGATGATCATCTCGGGGACCGAGAGCGCTGTGACGGCCATCATGAAGGCGAGGGCAGAGCCGAGCGGCAGCCCCTTCCCAATGAGCGCTTCGACGATCGGGATCGTGCCGGCGGCGTTGGAGTAGAGCGGGACGCCGAGGGCGACGAGCGCGGGCACGGCGAGCGGATTGCCGGTGCCGCCGATCGCGACGACCAGGTCGGCGGGGACGAAGCCGTGGATCAGGGCCCCGATCGCGATCCCGAGGACGAGATAGGGGACCACCCGCCGGACGATGTCGACGGTGGAACGCCACGCGTCGCGGATCCGGTCGCTCATGGTGAGCCGCGATTCGATGCCGCCCGACCCGGCCCGGACCTGCCAGACGTATTCCTCGACGTACCGCTCCAGCCCGAGGCGGCCGATGACGAGCCCGGCGAGGACGGCGACGGTGAGCCCGGCCGCCATGTACGCAAGCGCGATCGCGGGACCGAAGAGGCCCCACAGGAGGACGAGCGCGACCTCGTTGACCATCGGCGAGGCCACGAGGAAGGCGAACGTCACGCCGAGCGGAACGCCGGCCTCGACGAAGCCGATGAAGAGGGGGACGGCCGAGCAGGAGCAGAACGGCGTCACGACGCCGAACCCCGCCGCCGCAACCGTTCCCGGGAGCGTGCCCCGCCCGGCGAGGGCGCCGCGGACCCGGTCGGGCGCAACGAACGACCGGAGGAACGAGACGAGGGTCACGACGCCGGCGAGGAGGAGGAGGACCTTCGGGACGTCGTACAGGAAGAAGGCGACCGCCTCACCGAGCTGCGTGCCGGGCTGCAGGCCGAGAAGGTCGAAGGCGATCCAGGTCGAGGCCGGCAGGGCGACGAACCAGCCGATCACCCAGGCGATCGTCCCGGCGATCACCCAGGCCCAGAGCGGCACCGCCGCCCGACGGATCGCGACGGTCGTCACCGGAGGACCTCCGCCAGGGCGGTACGCGCCCGCGCGCACGCGTCGTCGTCGCGCTCGTAGTAGACGCGCCGCGTGTCCGCCCCGACGCGGCTCGGCCGCACCAGCCCCGCGTCGCGCAGGCGGGCGAGGTGGTTGCTCACGTTGTTCTCGCGCGAGCTGAGGGCCGCAGCGAGCTCGCAGACGCAGACCGGCCCGTCGCGGAGCATCCGGACGATGGCCGCGCGGGTCGGATCGGCGAGGAGCGCCGCCGCCGTCGCGGCGTCCGCGACGTCCGGCGCCGGGAGCTGGAGGCGCAGGCCATCGAGCACCGGCAGGGGGCGCCGGGCGCGCGGTGCGATGGCAGGTTCGTTCACGGGACTCATCTCAGCACACGATGTATCACTCGATCGTGTGCCGTCTCCGGCCGGACGTCACGAAACCACACGCCATTCGGCCCCACCCCGGCAGGATCGCGCTGCGATCGCGCGGCGTCCGCCACATGCCCGCGGGAGCGTGGTGCGATCGCGTGGCGCCCGCCACAGGGCACACCGCTTCGGGCCATTCGGCCGGTTCCGCGACGGGGCCGCTGCGCCACCCTGCAGCCTATCCAGACTGCATGGAGGGTGGTGCGTCCCGTGGATCCCCTGTTGCTGGCGCGGTGGCAGTACGCCATCACGACCATCTATCACTTCCTGTTCGTTCCCCTGACGATCTCGCTGGGGTTCATCGTCGCGGGGTTCCAGACCGCCTGGTACCGGGGCGGGAACCCGGTCTACCTCCGCCTCACGAAGTTCTTCGGGGCGCTCTTCCTCATCAACTTCGCGATCGGCGTCGTCACCGGGATCGTCCAGGAGTTCCAGTTCGGGATGAACTGGAGCGACTACAGCCGGTACGTCGGCGACATCTTCGGGGCACCGCTCGCGATGGAGGGCCTCCTCGCCTTCTTCCTCGAGTCGACGTTCCTCGGCCTCTGGATCTTCGGCTGGGGTCGCCTGCCGAAGGGGGTCCACCTCGCGACGATCTGGATCACCGCCATCGGTGCCGCCCTGTCCGCCTACTTCATCCTCGCCGCGAACGCTTGGATGCACCATCCCGTCGGGTTCACGTTCAACGAGGCCGCCGGGCGCGCCGAGCTGAACGACATCGTGGCCGTCCTCCTCAACTCGACGGCCCTCGCGATGTTCGTCCACGTCATCCCGGCCGCGTTCCTCACCGGCGGCGCGTTCGTCGCCGGCGTCGCGATGTGGCGTCTCCTTCGCCACCCGGACGTGGATACCGCCGCGTACCGCAAGGCCGCGATTGCCGGCTCCTGGGTGGTCCTCGTCGCAGGGATCCTCGTCGTCGTGAGCGGCGACATCCAGGGCAAGCTCGTCAACGACCAGCAGCCGATGAAGCAGGCAGCCGCGGAGGCCCTCTGGGACACCTCGGCGCCCGCGTCCTTCTCGCTGTTCACGATCGGCAGCCTCGACGGATCCGAAGAGATCTTCTCGATCCGGATCCCGTACGCACTCTCCTGGCTCGCGACCGGCTCGTTCACCGGCGAGGTCCAGGGGATGAACAATCTCCAGGCCCAGGCCGTGGCAACGTACGGGCCGGGCAACTACGTGCCCATCGTGCCCCTCACGTACTGGGCATTCCGCGGGATGATCGGGGCCGGGACGCTCGCGGCCCTCGCCGCGGCGTGGTTCCTCTGGAAGATGCGCAAGGGGCGCCTCCCGAGCCGCGGGATCGTGGCGGTCGCCCTCGTCCTGCCGTTCGTCCCCCTCGCCGCGAACTCCGCCGGCTGGATCACGACGGAGACCGGCCGGCAGCCATGGGTGGTGCAGGACCTCCTGACGACCCCGCTCGGCGTCTCGCCGAGCAACGGGACCCTCGAGGTCGTCATCACCCTCGTCGGCTTCACGATCCTCTACGGCGCCCTCGCCCTCGTCGAAGTTGCGCTCCTGCGGCGGCAGATCCGGATCGGCCTTCCCCCGGTCGAACCGGAGGGCGGCACCTCCACGGACGGCGAGCCCGATCTCGCCCTCGGGTACTGAGGTCACGGTGATGGAGCTCACGACCCTCTGGTTCATCCTCATCGGCTTCCTCTGGATCGGCTACTTCGTCCTCGAGGGCTTCGACTTCGGCGTCGGGATGCTTCTTCCGATCGTCGGCCGCAACGAGCCGGAGCGACGGGCGACCCTGCGGTCGATCGGGCCGTTCTGGGACGGCAACGAGGTCTGGCTCATCGTCGCCGGTGGGGCCACGTTCGCGGCCTTCCCGCACTGGTACGCGACCCTCTTCTCGGGCTTCTACATCGCCCTCTTCGCGATCCTCGTGGCGCTCATCCTCCGGGGCATCGCCATCGAGTACCGCAACAAGCGCGAGGGGACCGCGTGGCGGACCCGCTGGGACTGGACGATCGCCGGCGGCTCGCTCGCGACCGCCCTCCTCTGGGGTGTCGCCTTCGGCAACATCCTGCAGGGCGTCCCGATCGACGCGGACAAGGAGTTCACGGGGACCTTCTTCACCCTCCTGAACCCGTACGCGCTCTTCGGCGGCCTGACGTTCGTTCTCCTCTTCGTGACCCACGGGGCGGTCTTCCTGGCCCTCAAGACCGACGGCGTGATCCGCGATCGGGCGAACCGGGCCGCGTGGGCCGTGGGGCTGCCGACCGCCGTCGTCGCGGTCGTCTTTCTCGGCTGGACGCAGGCGATCCGGGGTGACGCGGCCTCCACCGCGATCGCGGTCCTCGCGGCGCTCGCGTTCGTTGGGGGGATCGTCGCGAACCGGCTGCGCCGGGAGGGTTGGGCGTTCTTCGCCACCGCGGTCACGATCGCTCTCTCCGTCGTGAGCCTCTTCGTGGCCCTGTTTCCGGACGTGATGCCCTCGTCGACAGATCCGGCCTTCAGCCTGACGACGACGAACGCCTCGTCGACGGAGTACACCCTGGGCGTCATGACCGTGGTGGCCGTGATCTTCACCCCGATCGTGCTCATCTACCAGGGCTGGTCCTACTGGGTCTTCCGCAAGCGGGTCTCGGTGCCGCCGCCGATCGTCGAGTCCTGACCTCATGGCCGCGTCCCCCGGCCGTGCATGACCCCGGCTAGTCGCCGGCTCCTCGCCTCCGGGCGGCTGGCCGCGGCCGCCCTCGGCACCGCGATCGTCGTCGGTGTGCTCGGCGCGATCCTCGCGGTTGCGCAGGCGTGGCTGCTCGCCGACACGATCAGCGCCGCGTTCCTCGGCGGAGCCGGCCTGCCCGACCTCGCGGGCGCGCTGGCCGTCCTCGCCGGGGTGCTGGCGGCCCGCGCCGTGCTCGCCTGGGCGTCGGAGGTCGTG
>JBBSAS010000090.1:0-6548 GCA_038252055.1 Candidatus Limnocylindrales bacterium | reverse complement strand
GCCGGCCGCCCGCAGGACGGCGAGCTCCGACTCGAAGTCGAGGACGGACTTGTGGTGGCAGTGGCCGTGGACGAGCGCCTGACCCTCGAGGCTCGGTGGCCGGTAGCCGTCGAGCGAGGCGAGGTACTCGGTGAGGGTGTGGGTCTGGTCGGCGAGGCGGCGGGCGTCCTGGTGGCCGTAGAGCAGGTTCGGCGCCTCGTCCCGGAAGACGGAGACGCAGGAGGGCTCGAGGCCGACGATCGGGACGCCGGCCCGGATCTCATCGCGGAGCTCGGCGAGGACGGTCGTCAGGAGCCGCTTCGCCTGGCCGAGGAACCCCCAGTCGTACAGGGGTCGACCGCAGCAGAGCCGTTCCTCCGGGACGATGACCTCGCAGCCGGCGTCCTCGAGGACGCGGACGGCCGCCCGGAGCACCTGTGGGTGGAAGTTGTCGTTGAACGTGTCCGCCCAGAGGATGACCCGCCGGGCCGTGGCGGTGCCGCCGGCGGTCCTTGCCGAGTCCCCTCCGGCAGGGGAAGATCTGTCACCCGACGTGAGAGGGCCGCCGGTCGCGCGGGAACCGGCGCGCCGCCCGGTCGTGGCCCCGCCGCGCTCGCGCCACCAGGCCCGGAACGTCTGCTCGGCGAAGCGCGGGATCTCCCGTTCGGGCGCGATCCCCCCGATGATCTTCGCCACGCTCGAGAGGACCGGGGCATGCGCCGCCGCGTTCGCCAGGCGTGGGGCGTGCGCCGCGAGGCCGGCCCACCAGTAGATGAGGCCCATCGAGTAGGCCGCCCGGGGCCGGAGGCGCCCAGCGTAATGGTGGGCCCGGAACTCGGCCTTGTACGTGGCCATGTCGACATTGACGGGACAGTCGCCCTTGCAGCCCTTGCAGGCGAGACAGAGATCGAGGGCCTCCTCGACGTCCTTGTTACGCCAGCCGCCTTCAAGCTCCTCGCCGTTGAGCAGCTCGAAGAGCAGGTGCGCCCGTCCCCGCGTGGAGTGCTTCTCCTCGCGGGTCACCATGTAGCTCGGGCACATGACGCCGTCGTCGTGGCGGCGGCACTCCCCCACTCCCACGCAGCGGAACGCGGCGTGGCCGAACGAGCCGTCGTCCTCCGGGTAGCGGAACCAGGTCCGCGGCCTGGGCGGGTCGTAGTCCACGCCGAGCCGGAGGTTGGCGAGGATCGCGTTCGGTCGGACGACCTTGCCGGGATTCATCCGGCCACGCGGATCCCAGAGGTCCTTGAGCTCCTCGAACGCGCCCACGAGCCTGTCACCGAACATGATCGGGAGCAGTTCGCCGCGGGCCTGGCCGTCGCCATGCTCCCCGGAGAGCGAGCCGCCCATCCGGACCACCAGCGCTGAGGCCTCCTCGAGGTAGCGCCGGAAGGCGGCCAGGCCGTCCGCGCTCGTGAGGTCGAAGTCGACCCGGCAGTGGAGGACGCCCTGGCCGAAGTGGCCGTACATGTCGGCCCTGTAGCCATAACGGTCCCAGGTCTTCCGCAGCTCGCGGAGGTAGTCGCCGAGCCGCTCCGGCGGCACGGCCGAATCCTCCCAGCCGGGAAACGTGTTCGCCTTGTCGGGGACCATCGCCGTCGCTCCGAGGCCGGATTCGCGGACCTTCCAGAGCTTCTGTTCGTCGGCGGGATCGTCGTAGAGCTTCGCCTTCGCGTCCGAATGGCGCTTCTCCAGGTCCCGGACGAAGGTCCGCGCGGCCGCGTCGGACGCGTCGCGGTCGTCGGCGCCGAACTCGACAAGGAGGAAGCCCGTGCCGTCAGGGAGCAGCCCCAGCGCGTCGGGGTGGATCCCCCGCGACCGGATGTCGCGCACGAGGCGCTGGTCCATCCCCTCGCACGCGATGCAGCCGGACTCCATGACCCGGGGAACGTCGTCAGCCGCGGCGTAGACGTCGGGATAACCGAGGGCGACGAGCGTCCGGCCGGGCGGGCTCGGGACCAGCCGGAGCTTCGCCGCGAGGACCGTGACGAGCGTGGACTCGGAGCCCACGAGCGCCTTCGCCACGTCGAAGCCGTTCTCGGGCAGGAGCTGGGGAAGGTTGTACCCCGAGACCCGGCGGGGGATCTCCGGGTAGCGCGCCCGGATCTCGTCCGCGTGGCGGTCGCGGAGATCGCGCATCCCCCCGTAGATCTCGGCGACCCGGCCGCCGGTGCCGATGATCTGCTCGAGGGCGGCGTCGTCCGTGGGCCCCACCACGAGGCGGAGGCCGTCGTACGTCAGGACCTCGAGCTCGAGGACGTTGTCCTCCGTCCGGCCGGCCATCACCGAGTGGACGCCGCAGGAGTTGTTGCCGATCATCCCGCCGAGCGTGCAGTGATCGTGGGTCGCCGGGTCGGGCCCGAACGTCAGGTGGTGCTCCTCGGCGGCGTCGCGCAGCTCGTCGAGGACGATTCCCGGCCGGACCCGGGCCCAGCCCTCGTCCGCATTCAGCTCGAGGAGCTGGTTGTGGTACTTACTGTGGTCGATGACCACCGCGACGTTGCAGCCCTGTCCCGCGAGGCTCGTGCCCCCGCCGCGCGAGACGATCGGGACGTCGTGGGCCCGGCAGACCTCCACCGCGGCGACCACGTCGTCGGTGTCCCGGGGGATCACGACGCCGATGGGGACCTGGCGGTAGTTCGAGGCGTCGGTCGCGTAGAGGGCGCGGCTGCCGGCATCGAAGCGGACCTCGCCGCGGACGGCGTTGAGGAGGTCCACGGCCAGGCGCTCGACCTCGGACGACGCGGCGTGGTCGCCGCCGCCGGCCCCGCGCGGCTCCCGGCGGGCTACGGGGATGGGGCGTGCGCGGGTCAGGGTCATGACGTGGTCCACTCCAGATACGGTGCGGCGTCGGCGCGCTTCAGCTCCAGGCCGATGCCCGGGCGCGCGCGGTCGGGCTCGAGCAGCCCGCCGCGGGGCTGCGGGGCGCCGTCGAAGAGGAGCCGCTCGATGCGGACCTGGTCGTGGAACCACTCCAGGTGGACGGCCGGTCGGGCGGCGCAGGTGAGGTGCGCATGCAGCGACGGGGCGCAGTGCGCCGAGAGGGGCGTGTTGTGGGCCTCGCAGAGGGCCGCGGCCGCCGCGAAGCCAGTCGTCCCGAGGCAGCGGGTCGCGTCGGCCTGGAGGACGTCCACCGCGCCCGCCTCGAGGAGCCGTCGGAAGGCGAGCACGTCCCAGCCGTACTCGCCGGCGGCGATCGCCATCCCGGCCGGGGCGCGATCCCGTAAGAGCCGGAGGCCGGCCACGTCGTCGGAGCTGACGGGCTCCTCGAGCCAGCGGACGTCGCGCTCGGCGAACATCGCTGCGGCCGCGCGAGCGTGCGACCGGTCGTACGCGCCGTTGGCGTCCACGAAGAGCTCCACGCGGGGCCCGATCGCCGTCCGGGCAACGTCGGCGCGGCGCGGATCGTCGGCCGGGTTGCGTCCGACCTTCATCTTCACGAACCGGAAGCCGTCGGCGGCCCAGCCCCCGAGCTGGTCTCCGAGCCGGCGATCGTCGTACGAGCAGAACCCGCCGCTCCCGTAGGCGGGGATCGCGGTGCGGGCCGCGCCGATCAGGTCCACGAGCGAGAGGCCGAGGAGCCGCGCCTTGAGGTCCCAGAGGGCGTTGTCCACGGCCGAGATCGCGGTGGCAGCCACGCCGGGCCGGCCCAGGTTGCGGACCGCGCCGACCATCGCCGCCCAGTTCGCGGCGATCTCCCATGCATCACGGCCCACGACGAGCGGCGCCAGCACCTCCCGGATGAGCGCCCGGCGGAGGTGTCCGCATAGGAGTACCCCAGGCCTCGGACGCCGCCGGCCCGGGGCTCAACGATCACGATGGTGGTCCGCTCCCAGGCCATCGTGCCATCGGATTCGGGGGCGTCGGTCGGGACGGTGTAGACGCTGACGTCGAGCCCGTCGATCGTGGGCCCGAACCGCGCTGGCGGGCCGTCAGGGCGCCTGGCGCGCCGGGCCGGATCCGGTCCCTGGGAGGTCGTGGACACCAACCGCCTCCGTGCTCCGGGGCCCGTCGATCTCCGCCGGCGCGACCGTGAGCACCACGATCGCGCGAACCGGGTGCCGCGGGCCCGACGCCGCGGAGTCTCGGCCTATCGGTTCCGTTACAGCGGGGCGCGGCAGGAGCGGGGCAGCAGGTCCCCCGGCCCCGCAGGCGGCCTACCGGGTGATCGAGGGATCGCCGACCCGGCCGAGAAAGAGGATCGCCCCGGTCGGGAGGTCACGGAGGGCGAACAGGAACGGCCGATCGGCCCGTACGGTCACCGGCTCGAGCGGCATGCCGACGGCTTCCAGGACCACCGCCGTCGCCGCGGCCGCCTCCGTCCCCTTCTCGTCGACGTCGATGTTGGCCTGGTGGATGACGTCGGCGATCCGGAGCTTCTCCGCGGTGGTGATCCCGCTGAAGTCGGCCCGGTCGGGGTCGAACGCGGTCGGCATCCCGAGCGCTGCGAGGACGTCGGCGAGGCCGGCCTTCGTCTCGATCGAGAACGAAGGGAAGACGAGGTGCACCTCCGTCTCGGCCAGCGAGCCCGTGATCAGGCCCAGCTGCTCCGGGGTGAGCGTTGCCTCGAAGGCCGCAAGGTCGTCAGGCAGGATCACCGTCATCGCCAGGGAGCCGCCGACGTACGGGATCTCGACGGCCGTCCAGCCGCTGCCGGTCGCAGAGGACATGGCGTCCGAGGTGGACATGAGGGGCACCTGCACCGTCGAACCGTCAGCCCGCGTGAAGGGGCCCGGCTGCGTCGCGTCGGCCGTGAAGGCCTTGAGCCACGGCGCCTTCAGGTAGATCGCGTTGACGAGCGTGAGCCGGCTGTCGGTCGTGAGCACGCCGGGGGCCAGCAGCTCGGGGATCCGGTGCTCGGTCTGCTCGCCCACCCAGCCGTTGATCGTCTTGCGGGCGCCCTCGGTGTCGCCGCGATAGTCCACGAGGCGGAGCCCTGCACCGTACCGGGCGGCGAGCGCCTCGAGGTAGGCGGGCTCGAGAGCCATGCCGCGCTGGGCGAAGGGCGCGTTGGCGATCCGCAGGGCGACGGGGATCGCGCTGCCGTCGGCGCCCTGGAACGGGCCGCTGCGGCTCGCGAGCGCCTGGTCCAGGGCATTGAGCCGGCCGGCGTGCTCGTCCGATCCGAGGCCCCGCAGGACGGCGTCCATCTCGGTCGCGGTCGTGCCACGGGCGCCCGCGCGGGCCATCCCGAGGGCAAGGGCGATGCTCGCGGGCGAGAAGACGGTGTTCGGGCTCTCCGGCGCCAGCTTCCGGTAGAGGTCGAGGCCGAAGGCGTTGATGGCGGCGGCGGCCGCCGTGGCATCGGCTGGATCGGCCGAGGCACGGGGCACATCCGCCCGGGCGAGGGCGGCGTCGTCACCGGGAGTGCCACCCGGCGAGCAGGCAGACAGGAGGAGGGCGGCGGACAGCAGGGCGGCGAGCGTCTTCATGCCCGTCTCGACGCGCGCGGCGGGGTCCCGGTTTCCTTCGGGTGCGCCCCGGCCAGGATCGCTCGGCAGATCTCGGCCTGCTCGCGTGCGTCGTCAAGGGCGCCGTGCGTGTGCGGCAGACCGACCGCATAACGGGCGCGGACGGCGTCGCTCGTTGTCTCCGCCCACCGGGTCACCTCGTCGAGATGGCGCCCGAGGTAGAGCGCCTTCAGATCGAGAGCGCTGATCCCGAACGGGTTGCGGCCAAGGTGGCGCCAGGCGCCGTCGGCCACGAACATCCAGTCGAATGGGGCGTTGAACGCGACGAAGACCGGCCGGCTGCCGGGATCCGTCACTCGATCGACCCACGCGCTCAGCCGCTCCATCCCCGCACGCGGTGCCAGCCCCTCCCGGGCCAGGCGATCGCGGGAGAGGCCGTGGATGGCCTCGGCGTCGGCACGCCACGGGAGAGCGGGGTCCGGGCGCAGGAGGATCTCGATCCCATCCTCCGGTCGCTCGACGAGGCAGGCCCCGATCGCCAGCAGGCTGCCCGTCGCCGGAGTCGGCCCGGAGGTTTCCACGTCCACGCTGATCCAGGTCTCGCTTCGCACGGGGTTCCCTCTCGCGGTCGGTTCGTTCGATACTAGGCCACATGACGAACGAACCGGCTCCCGAGGTCAATCTCCGTACCACCGGCGACAGCCCACGCCCCGCGAGTGAGGCGCACACGAGCGACGCGGCCGCGCGCGACGCCACCGCGCTGGCGCAGGTTGTCGAATCCGCCCGGCGCCTGGGCGTCGAGCTCGACGAGGCCGAGGCCGCCTCGTGGATGGCCGCCCTCGAGGCCGAGTCCGAGGGCGGGGACGTTGTCGTGGACGTGGACAGCGGCATCTACGGCCACCGCGTCTCGATGATCGACTTCACGACCCGCGACCTCGCCCGCTTCCGGGCAATCGGCGAGATCGTGGGGTTCCCCGACCGACCACCGGTTGTGCGCACGGCCCTGGCCCTTTCCGGCTCCGCGGCGCAGGGCAAGGTGCAGTCGTTCCCCGGCGACTGCGACTACTTCGAACGAGTCCACATCGCGGCGCCCACCCGCGCGGGAGCCTGCGTGATCCTTGCCGACGTCATCCGCGAGAAGGCGCTCGCGACGCGCGT
>JBBSAS010000089.1:0-6604 GCA_038252055.1 Candidatus Limnocylindrales bacterium | reverse complement strand
GTGGCTGACCGGCTTCGATGCCCCGAGCCTGCACACGATGTACCTCGACAAGCCGATGCGCGGCCACGGCCTGATGCAGGCGATCGCCCGGGTGAACCGGGTCTTCCGCGACAAGCCGGGCGGCCTCGTCGTGGACTACCTGGGCATTGCCGACGAGCTGCGCAGGGCGCTCGCCGCGTACACGGAGTCCGGGGGGACCGGCAGGGCGGCGATCGACCAGGCCGAGGCCGTGGCCCTGATGCTCGAGAAGCACGAGATCTGTGCCAGCCTGTTCCACGGCTTCGACCACGGCGCCTGGGTGACCGGCGATGCCGAGGAGCGGCTTGCGCTGCTCCCGGCCGCGCAGGAGCACATCCTCGCCCAGGAGGACGGCAAGCCACGGCTGCTGCAGGCGGTAACCGAGCTCTCGGCGGCGTTCGCCTTGTCCGTGCCGGCCGACGAGGCGCTCGCCATCCGCGACGATGTCGGCTTCTACCAGGCGGTCCGAGCGGTGCTCGCCAAGAGCGTCACCGGCGAGCGCAAGACCGACGAGCAGCTCGACCACGCGATCCGCCAGATCGTGAGCCAGGCGATCGTGTCCGACGAGGTGATCGACATCTTCGCCGCGGCCGGCCTGCGGAAGCCCGACATCTCGATCCTGTCCGACGAGTTCCTGGCCGAGGTCCACGGCCTCCCGCAGCGCAACGTGGCGGTCGAGCTGCTGCGCAAGTTGCTGGCAGGTGAGATCAAGTCACGCAGCCGGCGGAACGTCGTCCAGGCGCGCTCCTTCGCCGATCTCCTCGAGCAGTCGCTCCGCCGCTACCAGAACCGCGCCATCGAGACCGCCCAGGTGATCGAGGAGCTGATCGCGCTCGCCCGGGACATCCGCCAGGCATCGGCCCGCGGCGAGGCGCTCGGCCTCACCGACGACGAGCTCGCCTTCTACGACGCCCTCGAGACCAACGACAGCGCGGTCGCCGTTCTTGGCGAGCCCGAGCTCCTCGCGATCGCGCGGGAGCTGACCGAACAGGTTCGCGCGAACGTCACGATCGACTGGACGGTCCGCGAGAACGTCCGTGCCCAGCTCCGCGTGCTGGTGAAGCGAATCCTTCGCAAGCACGGCTACCCGCCGGATCGGCAGGAAAAGGCCACGCAGCTCGTTCTCGAGCAGGCCGAGGTCCTGTCCGAGTTGTGGGCGGTTGCCTGAAGACCCCCCCCGTTTGACACGATGGCCGGGCGCTCCGACACTCTCGGTGACGAACGGACGGCCCCCGTCCCCGGCCCAGTCCCGGGTCTGCCACCCATACAGCCGAAGGAGAACCCGATGCGCCTGGTCCCATCCCTCCGCCCGACGACCGTCGTCCGAGCCCACTGCGATATCCCCTGCGGGATCTACGATCCGGCCGATGCCCTGCTCGGCGCGAAGACCGTCGCCCGCATGGTCGAGCTCATCAACGGCATCGAGGGCAACGACACCGCGGCCCGCAACACGTTCAATCGCTGCGTCGCGGTGAAGGAAGAGCACGCCGAGAAGGTGAAGCGGGAGGTCCAGATCATCTGGTCCGACTACTTCAAGCCCGAGCACCTGGAGAAGATCCCCGACCTCCACACCAAGGTCTGGAACCTCCTCAAGCTCGCCGGCAAGAACAAGCAGAGCGTGGACGCCGACGCGGCCGCACAGCTGGTCGCCGCGACCCAGGAGTTCAGCGACCTCTTCTGGTCGACGAAGAAGTAGCCTCCACGAACGATCGAACGAACGCCGGGCCCCGTGCCCGGCGTTCTGCTGTCCCACCGCGCGTGATGCACCGCGCCGGGTTGCGGATCGGGGCGCGGTCTCGACCCCGGTCCGGGCGCCGCGTGCGCCCACGCCGGCTCACCCTCTATCTCGCGATGTTCGAGATCCTCGGTCGGGCCTTCGACGTCGCGGGCGTCGCCCGGCGCATTCGGCGGGGACCATGGCGCGCCGAGGTCGCCGAGAGGAGCATGGCCCCGGCCCTTCTGCCGGGCGATTGGCTGCTCCTCGACCCGACCTGCCAACGCTGGCCGCGCCCGGGCTCGATCGTCGTGATCCGCGAACCGCGGACGGGCATCCTCGCGATCAAGCGGGTCGCGGCCCGCGGCCCCCGGACCCTCGTGCCCGACGCAGCGGCCGACGCGGTGCTCGGCCCGCCGCCCCCCGTGCCCGACGCAGCCTCCGACGCGGTCCTCGGCCCGCGGCAGGGCTGGGTCTTGGGCGACGCCGCCGCCGGGTCGATCGACTCCCGGACCTATGGGGCTCTCGACGCGGATGCCATCGTGGCCCGAGCATGGTTCCGCTACGGCCCGCTCCGGAGGATCGGCCTGCTCCGCTGACGGCGAGGCCATGGCGGCGTCCTCGTCGCCCTGATCGGCGGCGCAGCCGCTCACCGCGGCCTCCCGACACTCGGTGCCGCTCCACGCGGCCGACGCTCAGTGCGGCCGGACGCTCAGTGCGCCCGGGCGCTCAGTGCGGCCGGAATATCAGCCGGGGCACTGTTGGCTGCACCGGAAGCCGTCAGGTGTCCGGATTATCAGCCGGGGCGCTGTTGAGTGGGTCCGGAGGGGCGGCGGGGCCAGAATCGGCCGATTCCGACCGGGCTTCGTGCTTGGCACCACCGCCGGTGCGCCTTGCCCGGCACCGAAGAGCGAGAACGGCGCGCGGAGCACTCTCCGGGCTGATATTCCGGGCGGATTGCGGGTCCACCGTGCGAAGGGCGCGGTCCGCCGTGCGAAGGGCGCGGCCACAGGGCAGATGGCGCGGGCCGGCCCGGCGAAGGGCGCGGTCCGCCGGCCGAAGTGCTCGCTCCGCCGGGCAGATGGCACGTCCCGCCGGGTGGATCGGCCGATCAGTCAGCGTCGCGCGCCGACCGTCTGCCCCTACTGCCCGGCGAGCGGCAGGCCGGCGGCCCGGACGTCCTCAGCGAAACGGGCGAGGCCGTCGTCCGAGACGTCCCAGCGCGACGGGAAACCCGCCAGCCGGTCGAGACCCATCTCGGCGAAGGCAGCCAGCCGATCGACCCGCTCCCGGCCCACCGGCCGGACATCCTGGTCGCGGCAGTAGAGCGAGATCCGCAGCGTGGCCGGATCGCGGCCCACCTCCTCGCACCGCTCTCGGGCGACCGCGACCATCTCCGGCACCTCGGCCGGCTCGAGGAAGACGAGGTTGAGCTCATCGGCGAACCGGGCAGCCAGCCGGAACGTCACGTTCTGCCCGTTGCCGCCGACGATGATCGGGATCCGGGGCTGCTGGAGGCCTTTCGGGACGTTGATCGCGCCGTCGATCCGCGCGTACCGTCCCTCGAAGCTCGCGCGGCCCGGCTCGAACATCCGGCGGATGATCTCGAGGTGGTCACCGAGGGCGGCGAGCCGCTCGCGAAGCGGCGGGAACCCGTAGCCGTAAGAGACCCACTCGTCCTCCTTCCAGCCGGCACCGATGCCGAGCTCGAAGCGGCCGCCGGAGATCACGTCGATCGTGGACGACATCTTCGCCGTGAGGGCGGGGTTGCGGAAGCCGGTGCAGACGACCATGTGCCCGATCCGCGCCCGGGACGTCGCCTGGGCCAGCGCCGCCAGCATCGTGAACGACTCGAAGGTGATCTCGTCGGTCGGCTCGGGGACGGTCGTGAAGTGGTCGAAGACCCAGAGGGACTCGAAGCCCAGCTCCTCGGCCTGGCGGGCGGAGGCGATCGCCCGGGCCCACGCGTCGGCGGCGCTCCAGCCGTCGAACTCGCCCTTCCAGCCCTGCGGCACCAGCACGCCGACATCCATCCGCATTCGTCCTCTCGCTCCGGGGAAGAGCCGGCACCGATGCGCACCGGTTCGTTGGCCCGCCGAGCCTATCATCGGCGGCATGGAGACGCCCCCGCCGTTCGACCCGTTCGCCACCTCCCATCCGGACCCCGAGGCGACGCTCTCCGGACCGCCGGAGCCGTGGGCGCCCCTCCCCGCCCCCCTGCTCCGGGACGGACCCCCGTGGTGGATGACCGAGATGATCGCGGCCGAGCCCGCCCTCGCGGGGCGGATTCTCCGGCGGATGGGCGTGGCGCGGCGGAGCTCAGGGACGCCCGGCGTGCCGCCCCGCCTCGAGGCCCCCGGCCGGGACACGCCGGCGGGGCGCCTCGCGGCGGCGATCCGGACGGCGCTCGAGAAGGGCGGCCCCGTGGTCGTCGCCGGCTGCGGGACGAGCGAGCATGCGGCGCAGGCCGTCGCGGCGATCATCGGTGATGCGGCGGCGCGGGGCGGGATCCGCGGCGCCGGACGGGCGGGAAGCGTGGTCGCAGTGCCGGCCTTCGAGGCGGCCCTTGCCCCGCAGCCCGGCGGTCTCTTCATCGCCGTCAGCCACGAAGGCGCCACGACCGCCACCCTCGCAGCGCTCGACGCGGCAGCTGCCGCAGGTGCCCGGACGGCCGCCGTGACCGCGAGTGCCGCCTCACCCGTCGGGCGTGCGTCGATCGTCCTCGCCACCGGGGAGGTGGACCGGAGCTGGTGCCATACGATCGGCTACCTCTCGCCGCTCATCGCCGCGGTGGCCGTCGGCGCAGCCCTCACCGGTGAGCCCGCCGAGGCCGAACCGGCCGCGATCCGCGGCCTCCTGGAGGCGGGCATCGCCCAGGCTGCGGCTGCCGAGGCGATCGCCGCCGCGCTTGCGACGATGCGCGAGGTCATCGTGGTCGCGTCGGGCGCCGATCGGCCCGCCGGGCGCGAGCTGGCGCTGAAGATCGACGAGGGGGGCCGCCTGCCGGCAAGGCTCTGCGAGCTGGAGACGCTCCTCCACGGCCACCTCGCGGCTGTCGACGACGGGACGGGGATCGTGCTCCTTCTCGCGGACGGGCACGCGAGGGCGGAGCGCTCGGCGCGGGCGCAGCAGGCGATGGCGGCGGCGAGCCGGGTCGGGGCGCGCGCGGGCGGGATCCTCGCGGAGGGCCTCGACCGTGAGTGGCCGGCCTTCCTCCTCCCGGCGGGCCGGATCCTCGTGCCGGAGACGGCCGCAGTGCCGATCTCGGGGCTGCCGCCTGCTCCGGGGCTGTCGCTGACCCCAGGGCTGTCGAGCCCGGGGCTGCCTGCCCCGGCGGCGGCCCTCCTCGGAACAGTGACGCCGCTCCAGCTCGTGACCGAGCGGCTGGCCCGGGCACGCGAGACGAACCCGGACCTGATCCGGCGCGACGAGCGCGCCTACCGCGAAGCCGCCTCGCTGGCCGAATAGGCGGGAAGAGCGGCGCCGGGTGCCGGGCCAGCCGATCCGCGCGGCAGCGCCCCGCCCGGTGATTCCTGTCCGCGTAACGCCCCCATCGTTAACCGACAGGATTCAAGCGCCTCACGGGTGATGTCGGCCCGCGATGGCGCTCGCCAGGCCGCGCGAGCCACCCGAATCACGCTCGCCGGAGCACGAGCACGCCCCGGCCGGGTTCACCGGAGCGGCCGGAGTCGGTGTTGGCCCGGCTGGTCGCCCCCAGAACAGTGTCCGCTAACGCTGCCAGCAGTAGGCCGACAGGACGGGCAGGGCGAGGACACGGGTGGGGCGGGGACGCGGACACGCCGCGGGGCGAGCGCGCCGCCGGGACCGGTGGGACGGGGCACCGAGCTGCGCCGACGGGCACCACCGCCGGAGGCCGAGCCGCACCACCGGGAGCGGTGGCCGGGACACGATCGACGAGCGCGCCAGCGAGCACCCCCGCCCGGCGCTGACGGTCCCGGGCGCCGCAGGGCCGACCCGGAACCGCGCTCAGCCCCGGACGAGCACCTCGCCGAGGAGATCGATCATGTCGAGGTCCCAGGGGAGGAAGTCCTGGAGCACCAGGCGCTCCGCGCCGGCCGCGGCGAAGCGCCCGGCAGAGGCCCGCGCCTCGTCGGGCGTGCCGAAGACCCAGCGCGGCCGTCGAGCGTCGAACCAGGCGGCGCCCTCCTCGGCAAGCCCGAACTGCTCGAGGACCGCGGCGGAGCGCCGGACGACCTCGCCCGAGTCCCGGCCGACCAGCACCCCGACCATCGCCGAGTGGACGAGGGTCGCCGGGTCGCGACCCGCGGCCCGGGCCGTCTCGTCGAGCATGCCGAACCGCTCGGCCGCCCGCTCCGGGGTAGAGCTCGAGAGGTTGAACTCGTCGGCGAAGCGGACCGCGATCCGCATCGAGCGCGGGCTCCCCTCCCCACCGACGATGACCGGCGGCGCCGGCTGCTGGACCGGGCGCGGCCGGAAGAGCGAGCCCGGCACGGTGTAGTGGCGGCCGGCAAAAGACCAGCCGTCCGGCTCCTGCCAGAGGCCGCGGAGGATCGCCAGCTGCTCCTCGAGCATGTCGGCCCGGACCTCGATTGGCGGAAAGTCGAGGCCGTGGTGGGCGTGCTCGGCCTCGTTCCAGCCGGCGCCGAGCCCGATCTCCACCCGGCCGCCCGACATCTCGTCCACGGTCGCGACGACCTTGGCGAGCGGCCCGGGGTGGCGGAACGTGACCGGTGAGACCAGGACCCCGAGGCGGATCCGCTCCGTCTCGCGAGCCAGCCCGGCCACCACCGTCCAGGCGTCGGTCGTCGGCCGCCCGCCCTCGCCCGGGAAGCTGTCGTAGTGGTCCGAGCGCAGGAACGTCTCGAAGCCGGCGGCCTCGGCGCGGCGGGC
>JBBSAS010000088.1:0-6853 GCA_038252055.1 Candidatus Limnocylindrales bacterium | reverse complement strand
TCGGCCTGGTCGAGGAGGCCGAGGGCCAGCGCGTTCTCGGCGGCCAGGAGCAGCTCGATCACGGGTTCCGGCCCCGGCGCAGGTCGCCCGAGTCTCGGCGCAGGTCGCCCGAGTCTCGGCGCAGGTCGCCCGAGTCTCGGTGCAGGTCGCGCGCGATCGCGAGGAGCCGCTCCCGGTCGTTGAGCATCGGGTCGGCGAGGACGCGCTCCAGGAGCCCGTCGAGGATGCGGCCGACCGCCGGCCCGGGCCCGATCGAGAGCGCGTACAGGAGGTCGGTTCCGTCGATCGCCAGGTCACCGCGCTCGAGGGCGACGCGTGCCGCGAGCTGCTCCCGGCACCTCGCGCGCAGCTCGTCGAGCTTGCCGGCCCCCGGTGGCCTGCCGCTTCCCACGTTGTCCGCGGCCCGCAGGTCGAACAGGAGGTCGAGGTCGCCGGGGCCGATCCGGCGGATGAACCGGCGGATCGCCGCGTCCGACCAGTCCGGCGTGTACCCGAACATGTGGTGGCGGATAACGTGGGCGACCCGGGTCGTGAGCGTCCTCGGTGCTCGCATCGCCTCGAGCCACGCGGTGGCCATCTCGGCCCCGATGGTGTCGTGACCGACGAAGTGGCCGTCGGCGAACGTCGCCGGCTTGCCGACGTCGTGCAGGAGCGCGGCGAACCGCGCCAGCGGAAGCCCATCGCACCGCGTCCCGGGCGCAGCGTCCACGGTCCGGCAGGTGTGGTCCCAGAGATCCTCGCGGGGGCTCTTGTCCTGGGGGATGCCGCGCTGCCGCGCGAGCTCGGGGGCGATGACCCGGAGGAGCCCGCTCTCCTCGGCCACACGGAGGCCCGGCGAGGGCCGTCCCGCCGCGAGGAGGCGCGCCAGCTCGGCGAGGACCCGCTCGACCGAGACGTGGGCGACGAGCGACGCTTCCGTCTCCATCGCCGCGCGGGTCGCCGGCTCCACGCGGAAGCCGAGCGTCGCCGCGAACCGGGCGGCACGCACCATCCGGAGCGCATCCTCGCGGAACCGTGTCGCAGGGTCGCCCACGGCGCGGAGGATGCCAGCGGCGAGGTCCGCTCGACCGTCGAACGCGTCCACGAGCGCGCCGGGACGGCCTTCGCCGTCGAGCGGGATCGCCATCGCGTTGACGGTGAAGTCCCGGCGGGCCAGGTCCGCCCCGAGGGTCGTGCCGAACGAGACGTCGTCCGGGCGGCGATGGTCGGTGTACGTGCCGTCCTGCCGATAGGTCGTCACCTCGTGCGTGCCGTCGGGCCGTGGCACGGCCACCGTCCCGAAGCGGTTCTCGTAGCGGGCTCCGGGCAGGAGCGCGAGGAGCTCGTCGGGTCGGGCGTCCGTGGCCACGTCCCAGTCGAGGGGCCGCGCGCCGCGCAGGACGTCGCGCACACACCCTCCCACGAGGTGCGCCTCGTGCCCGGCGCCGTGGAGGGCGGCGGCGATCGACCGGATTCCCGCCGGGATGGAGCTCCCGGGAATCGGCGTGTCGCCCCCTCCCGCGCCTCGCGCGCCTCGCGCGCCTCGCGCGTCGCGGTCGTCACGGACGGTCGCGTCTCGATCCGCCGCGGCACCACGCCCTCCGCTGTCCGGTGCCCCGGTGGTCAGCGTGGGCCCAGGAAGAGGTAGCCGCGCCATGGCTCGTTCCGCTCGTCGGCGAGGTACGGGGTGAAGAGCGAGTAGACGTCGCTGCGCGGCTCGTACGGGGAGCGAAGCAGGCGGAACCGCGCCTCGTCCGGGGTCCGCCCTCCCTTGCGATGGTTGCAGCCCTTGCAGGCGGTCACAAGGTTCTCCCACGTGTGCGTGCCACCGCGGTGGCGGGGGATCACGTGGTCGAGGGTCATGTCGTGGCCCTGCCTGCCGCAGTACTGGCACGTGTGTCCGTCCCGGGCGAAGACCTCGCGGCGGCTCAGGCGGACGCGTGGTCGCGGGCGACGGACGTGATGCTGGAGGCGGATGACGGACGGCGCCTGGTAGGAGGTCCGCGGCGTGCGGATCTCCTGGTGGTCGAACTCCACGACCTCGGCCCTCGCGCCGAACACGAGCCGGAAGGCCCGCGGCAGGTTGCAGACGTTCAGGGGCTCGTAGTTCTGGTTGAGCACGAGCACGACGCCATCCATGGTGGCGGGATCGTAGCAGGAGGCGGGCCGTCGATCGTGCGAGGTTCCGGCGACCCTCCGCGATGCCTGGTGGCGCCTACCCGTCGGCACCCTCGGTCACCCGGTCGCGCCGGAGCCAGACGAGGAGCGCGATGACGAAGCGCAGGATCAGGCTCACCCCGTAGGCCGTGCACCAGACGCAGACGGCGCCGATCAGGAAGACCTGGGCGAAGATGAACCAGGCCTCGAAGGTCACGCCGAGGAGGCTCAGGCCATAGTGGGCCGCGAGGAGCCGGCGGTCGTCGGTCTTCCACCAGCCGAGCGCGGCCACGAGGAGGATGAGCGAAAGCCCGACGCCGAAGACCGCCACGGGAACCGACCCGATCCGCGCGTACTGGCTCTGGGCGACCTCCTGGCAGCCCTGGATCGGGCCGCAGATGGGCACGTTGCCGGAGAGCTCGACGACCGAGAGGTACGAGGCGACGACGAGCCCGAACGTGTCGAGCGCGGCCAGGATGAGCCCCGGATGGACGGACCGGGCGCGGATGGCGAACATCGCGACGCCGAACGCGACGACCGCGACGACGACCCAGAAGGCGAACCAGGCAAGCATCAGGATGGAGGGTAGCGAACTGCTGCGATTCGCGACGTCGCGGCTCGTCGGTGCGGTCCTGCCGGCCCGGCCCGTCAGGGAAAGACGGTCAGCCGATCTCGTCGATGACCACATCACCTTTCAGGATCTCGAACTCGTGCTCCTGGGCGCCGATGTCCTCGACGTGGAACGTCACCGTCCCCGGGGCGACGATGATCGTCGAGGGATCAGCGGCGACCACGGTCACTGCGAGTGGGACGAGCACGTGGCGGGCGCGGGAACGAGAGGCGCGGGACGCGGCGCGATCCATGGGACCCCCCGGGGCGGCCGGCGTGAGGAGTTCCTCAGGCCAGCGAGGCGTGTGGTCGTCGGAACGGCAGCCGGTCGCCGAACAGGAACAGGAAGAGGACCGGGACGAGATATCCGCCGTACGCAATGACCTCGAGCGGGGTCGGCGCCGAGCGGAACCCGAAGAGGCCGGCCAGCAACGAGCCGAGCGGGCTCGTCTCCGGCAGGACTGCCCCGACGTCGTAGATCGCGCCCGTGTTGGCGATCAGGCCCGCCTCCCCGAACGCCCCGACCGCGAACGCACACAGGCCCGCCGCCACGAAGATCAGGACCACGCCGGTGACCGTGAAGAAGGCACGGAGGTTCACCCGGACACCGAGCGCGAAGATCGCCCATCCGATGCCGGTGGCGACGGCCAGCCCGGCGATGGCCCCGAGCATCGTCGGCGCGGCGGCACTGGAGGCCGAACCGATCGCGAGCAGGAAGAGCATCGCCTCCAGCCCCTCCCGGGAGACCGCCACGAAGGCCAGGCCGACGAGGGCCAGCGTCGAGCTCGTGCCGAGCGCGGCATCGATCCCCTGTTCGAGGTCGCCCTTGAGCGCGCGGCCCTGGCGGCGCATCCAGAACAGCATCCAGGTCAGAACAGCGACGGCAACCAGCGCCGCGACTCCCTCGATCGTCTCCTGCACGACGACGGGAAGCCTGCCGAGCGTCGCGACGACCACGACTCCGGCTCCGATCGAGAGCGCGATCGCCAGGCCGACCCCGATCGCGACCTTGCCGAGCGCATCGCGGCGCCCGATCCTCACCAGGTACGCGGCAACGATGCCGACGATGAGCGCGGCCTCGAGGCCTTCGCGCAGCATGAGGAAGAACGCCGGCGCCATGATCCCCCCTCGGCATTGAGGCCGATCAGCAAGGTGCCCTGCATGTGTTGGCCAGGTTCGCTTGCGAGGGACTCTAGCGTTGCTCCGTCCACGCGTCAACCGTTGGCAGAGGCAGGATTGCGGGCCGAGGGGGCAGGCTCGCGGGCCAGGGGCAGGATCGCGCCGGCCCGACGCCAGCACGTCGAGCGAACTCGGTCATGCGGGCGACCGGCGTCCGCGACCTACCGTCGCGCCCGGATCGGAGTCACGAGCACGCCGTCGCCGGGCGCCACCGATCCCTCGACCAGGACCCGGGCGTACCAGCGGGCGTCCTCGGGATGGACCGTGTGGCTGACCCGGGCGATCCGGCCGTCGAGGAAGTACTCCTGTAGCTCCGCGCAGGGCGTCACGTACTTGACGAGCTCGATCTCCAGGCCGCCGTCGCCGACGAAGAGCCGGTCGCCCGGCTCGAGCTCCGCCCAGTCGATCCCCTGGAGGGTGAGGTTCTCGCCATACGCGCCGGGGAAGGCCGTGTGGCCATCCGCGGCCACCCGCGCGATCGCCTCGACGCAGTAGAGACAGACGGCCCGGTCCGGGCCGCCGTGGATCGGCTCGGGCGTGGCGTGGCCGTCGCCTTCGAGCCCGAGGCGGTGAACGTGCGCCCGCGGCACCGGTAGCTTGGGCACGCCGCCCGGCGAGACGTTCACCTGGTGGACGCTTCCAGTTCGGCCGGCGCCGACGGCGCGCCCCGCGGCAGCGCCGGGCCCACGGTCGCCGGCCGGCTGGACGGGTCGGGACTCGCTCATGGCCTCCATGATGCCCCATTCGGCCGGGGTGCCGTACCATCCGGACCGTCATGGACCGTCTCGCCCAGGCCAGCCACGAGCACCACGACCGCCTCATCCCCCACGTCGAGCACCTGGCCCGGCTGGCGGAGTCGATCAGCGACGGCGTCACGCCGGCGTTCCTCGCCGAGTGCGAGGCCGAGCACCGCTTCATCGTCGGGCAGCTCCTGCCCCACATGGAGGCGATCGAGACGACCCTCTACGACGAGCTCGATCGCCTCATGGAGGGCCGCCACTCGATGGCGCCGATGCGCCGCGAGCATGCGGAGCTGCGCCGCCTCATCGAGGCCACCGGCCAGTACCACGACCTGGTGACCGGCGGCCGGCTCGACGAGGCCGCGGCGATCGGGCTGCGCCGGGCGCTCTACCGGCTCCACGCGATGCTGCGGGTCCACCTCGCCGAGGAGGAGCTCTACCTGCGGGTCCTCGACCACGGGCTCACGGAGACGGAGAAGGACGAACTGGCCCGCGGGATCGAGCACGCGATCGCGGAGCCGCTG
Source organism: Candidatus Limnocylindrales bacterium (assembly GCA_038252055.1). Taxonomy (GTDB): domain Bacteria; phylum Chloroflexota; class Limnocylindria; order Limnocylindrales; family CSP1-4; genus CTSoil-043. Next base: position 1,665 of record JBBSAS010000088.1, on the reverse strand, counting down.
TAGCCGAGGCCCAGGCGCGGCGGGTCAGGCGCGCGGGGTCCGGGGTCGAGCCACCGCGTCGAGGTAGCGCCCGTCGAACTCCCCGATGAGGCGGATCCGCTCCTTCATCACGGCAGCCCACTCGTCGAGGGCCGCGTACCCGGCGGCGGTGAGCTCGTACTCGCGCCGCTGGGGGCCCACCGGCTCGCTCGACCAGGAGGACGTCACGAGCCCCGATGCCTCGAGATCGCGCAGCGTCCGGTACACCTGGCCGACGTCCACCGGGCCGCCGGTGATCGCCATCTCCTCGAGCTCGCCGGTGATCGCGTAGCCGTGGGCCCCCGTCGTGGCAAGGACGACCAGCACGAACGGCTCCATCCAGCGATGCCGACCGCCGATCGGCGCCCAGCCGCGGTGGAGCGGGACGCCGACGTCGTCATGGTGGGAGGCGAGTCGGTCCTTCCCGCCGTCGGTTGACCCGGAGCGACGGGGCTCGGGGCGGCTGGGCTCGGAGTGGCGGGGCTCGGAGCGCTCGGACGCGGAGCCGATCGCGGCCCCGTCCGCCGCGTCCGCCGCCGTTACCGGTTCGTCCGGTTCGCCCATCGTTCCGGGTCCCGGTTCCGCCGGCCGCCGCAGGCTCGTCAGGCCTCCGGGATGCCCGGGTGGTCGAGGGCGGCGGCCATGAGCTCGGCCGCCTCATCGGTCACGCCGTGGTTGATGATCGGGATGTAGAGCTCCTCCTCGGCGAGGTGGATCTCGAGGATCGCGAAGAGCCGGTAGAAGACGCGCCGCAGGGCGAGGATGCGGCCGACCTTCGGCTTCCCCTCGCCGAGCCCCTTCACCAGGCGCGAGTACTCGCCGACGAGGCGTCGGATCGCCTCGTGCTCGCGACGCATCGGCGTCATCGAGTGCTGGTTCTGGAGCATCCGCTCGAGCTCCGGGTAGAGCGTCCGCTCCGCGGCGTCGAGGTGGGGGATCAGGAGGCCGGTGAGCCACTCATCCACCTCGAGGAGACGCGGCCGGAGCTCCTCGATCGGGGCGCTGAGCATCGTCGCCCCGATCGCCGGCATCTCCTCGACGTGCTGCATCAGGCGCTCGTGGTGCTCGTGGGCCACGCGGGGCAGGCTGGGTGTCATCGGGACCTCCTCGTCGTGCCGTCAGCCGTTGGTGCCTGCGGTCCCCTCGCCGGGCTCGCGGGCAAGGGCCACGAAGAACAATGCGATCGGACGATAGACCGCGTGGGCGATCTTCATGAACGGGGCCAGGAGGACCAGCTCCATCGCCACGGCGACGTGGAGGAGGAAGACCCAGTAGCCCCACGTCGGCGGCTCGGGCAGGTAGAGTGCCAGCTCGAGGCCGAAGCCGGTCACGCCGGTGACCCAGAGGAGGGCCAGGAGCGTCCAGTCGGCGGTGGAGGAGCGGGCCACGGAGCTGTTCGCCGCACGGACGCGGTCGATGATCATCACCGTGGTCCCGTAGACGAGCATCACCCCCGCCACCGTCCCGAGAAGGCGGACCGGGTACCAGATCGGCACCGGCGTGCCCGTGGCCTTGATCCCGAGGATCTCCAGGCCGTAGTCGAGGATCGTGGCTGCGAGCAGGCCCAGGAAGCCCCACATCGTGACCGCGTGGAGGAACCAGCGGCGGCGGAACCAGGGGAGGGTCTCCACCTCCGTCTCGCACTCT
>JBBSAS010000087.1:0-6870 GCA_038252055.1 Candidatus Limnocylindrales bacterium | reverse complement strand
TGCCGGACACGGTGCAGGTGCCGGTCGTCTGGGAGCTGAACGTGACCGGCAGCCCGGAGCTGGCCGTCGCCGACACGGCGACCGGGGACTCGTCGAACCGCCGATCTGCCGGCTGGGCGAACGTGATGGTCTGGGTGGCGCTGGCGATCGTGAACTCGAGGGGGCTCGGCGTGGCGGGGGAGGCGTCATAGGTGGCGTCCCCGCCGTACTCGGCCGTCACCGCGTGGAGGCCCGCCCCGAGAGCGTCCACGGGCAGGGTTGCCGTTCCATCCAGGGCGAGGGAGACAGGGGCGGCGGCCGTGCCGTCCACTGTGAACACGACCTGGCCCGTCGCGTCGGAAGGGGTGACGGTGGCCGTGAGCGTTGCCGCGCCCGGGTATTCGACGGCCGTGACCTCCACGGCGAGCAAGGTCGTCGCGGTCTCGCCTGCAAGCACCAGGGCGGGCGGCACGAGACCCACGACGAGGAGGGCGGCGAGCAGGCTCGCGACAACAGGGGAGCGACGACGTCGCTGCATCACGGCACGGTCCTTCGGACTTGCGGCACGCGCCCACGCATGGCGCCTGCCAAGAGTCTACCGCGCGTGCGCTACTGCACTCGGCGGGACGATCGGTCCGGTCGTGGTCGCTACGCACCACCCAACGGTCCCAGCCGGGGCGCGTCATCGCCTGGACGGCCCCTCCCGCAGGCCCGGGCTCCCCGGCCGGTGGTCGCCCGCTAGACTGCGCCCAACGCGGGTCGGCGAGCGAAGGGGAGGCGGCGATTGAGCGACGCGGAAGAGCAGCCGGCGGGCGCCGACGATCGGCGCACGGGCATCGTCCGGCAGGCGGGACCTGCCGGCGACCACGAGCGCCCGGCCCGCGAACGCGGCAAGACCGTCCACGGTGACCCGGCGAACGCCGGCCACCGGATCCTCGCTCCCGACGACGCAGAGGTCGAGGCCTACCTCGAGGTCGCCCTCGACGCGCCCGCCCCCGATCGCCCCGAGATCGACGTGCCCGGCGGGTCCGTCCCGCGCGGGGAGGGGAGCGCCTCGGAGCCGGACACCGTCGTCGTCCTCGACTTCGGCAGCCAGTACGCCCAGCTCATCGCCCGCCGCGTCCGCGAGCTCCACGTCTACTCCGAGCTCCTGCCGTTCGACACTCCTTGGAGCGAGATCGAGCGCCGCCGCCCCCGCGCCGTGATCCTGTCGGGCGGTCCGGCCTCTGTCTACGAGGAGCGCGCGCCGCGCCCGGATCCCGGGATCTGGACCGGCGGAGTGCCGGTCCTTGGCATCTGCTACGGGCTCCAGCTCATGGCCCGCGACCTCGGCGGCGAGGTGATCCCGGCCACGAAGCGGGAGTACGGCCCGGCGACGATCACGTTCACCGAGGACGGATCCGTCGCCGAGGGGGCCCTCTTCGCCGGGCTCGACCGCGACCAGCCGGTCTGGATGAGCCACGGCGATTCGATCGTCGGCCTCCCGGCCGGCTTCCGGGCGACTGCCCAGACCTCCTCGACGCCCTTTGCCGGGATCGCCGACCCGGAGCGTTCCCTCTACGGCATCCAGTTCCACCCGGAGGTCGCCCACACGCCCTGCGGGCGCGAAGTCCTCCGCAACTTCGTCCTCGGGATCGCCGGCGCCCGCCCCACCTGGACCCCGGCCAACTTCATCGAGTCCACCGTCAACGAGATCCGTTCCCGCGTGGACTCGCACGCGCGAGAGACCGGCGGCGACGGGCTCGTCATCTGCGCCCTGTCGGGCGGCGTCGATTCGGCGGTCGCAGCCGCCCTCGTCCATCGCGCCGTCGGTGACCGGCTCACCTGCATCTACGTCGACCACGGGCTGATGCGGAAGAAGGAGTCGGAGCTCCTGCGGGCCACGTTCGAGCAGAACCTCGGGATGCGCCTCGTGATGGTGGACGCGCGCGAGCGCTTCGTCGCCCGCCTCGCCGGGGTCATCGACCCGGAGGAGAAGCGGCGGATCATCGGCGACGAGTTCATCCGGGTCTTCGAGGAAGAGGCGGCGAAGCTCGGCCGGATCGACTTCCTGACCCAGGGGACGCTCTACCCCGACGTCATCGAGTCCACCGCCCCCGAGACGAAGGCCGCCCAGAAGATCAAGACCCACCACAACGTGGGCGGGCTGCCCGAGGACCTCCGGTTCACCCTCATCGAGCCGCTGCGCTACCTCTTCAAGGATGAGGTCCGCCTCGTCGGCCTGGAGTTGGGGCTCCCCGAGGCGATGGTCTTCCGCCAGCCGTTCCCGGGACCGGGGCTGGCGATCCGGATCATCGGCGAGGTCACCGCCGAGCGGCTCGACACGCTCCGCGACGCCGACTGGATCGTCATCGACGAGATCAAGGCCGCCGGCCTCTACCGCTCGCTCTGGCAGAGCTTCGCGATCCTGACCCCGCTCCGGAGCGTCGGTGTGATGGGCGACGGCCGCACGTATGCGAACGTCTGCGCGATTCGCGCGGTCACCTCCGAGGACGGGATGACGGCCGACTGGGCGAAGCTCCCCTACGACGTCCTCGCCACGATCTCCTCGCGGATCGTCAACGAGGTCGCCGGCGTCAACCGGGTCGTCTACGACATCAGCAGCAAGCCGCCCGCTACGATCGAGTGGGAGTAGGGTTCCCAGGGGAGCAGGACACAGGGGAGCCGGACGGTGCGACGATGCACCGCGGCAGGCGATCCTGACCGTCTGCGTGCAAGGTCGATTGGGTAGAGTGACGCGCATGGCCGACGAAACCGCCGCCGTTCCGCCGGAGCGACTGATCGATGGGCCCCATTGCCCGTGGTGCTCGGCCGCGCTCCCGGACGTGGAGGCCGCATCCTGCCCCTCCTGCGGGGCACGCCTCGTCGCCCCCGAAGGCGTCGCCGTTCCCGGGGTGACCGAGCTCGATTCGACGTTCGTCACGGGCGGCTCGCTGGCACGGAACCCGCGCTCGTCCCTCAACGTGCCGTTCCTCGGCGGCAGCGATCGGCACGACCCGACGCCCGAGGAGTTGAACGCCGTTGCCCATCCCGACGTGGCGGTGCGACGCGAGATCCTCCGCCTCGAGCTGGAGGCGCGGCTGCTCCAGCTTCGGAACGAGGCGCGGGCCATGGAGACCGAGGCGGTCGGTCTCGCGGACGACCCCCCGGCGGTCCTGCCGGTGGAACCCCTGTCGCTCGCCACGCCCGGGCCCGAAACGCCCCGGCCCGAAATGCCCGCACCCGAAGCGCCCGGGCCCGAGCCGCCCGCGGCCGACGACGAATAGGGGCACGCGGGCACCGGGGATCCGGGGAGGGTGCCTCCGGCGGATTCGCCCGGCCCCGCCGACCACCGGATCCGTTCTCCGATGACCGCCCGCCTGGCGCCACCGGCAGCCTCGTTCATCCGCGAGCACGAGGTCGTCGTCGGCGATCGCCGCCTGCGCGCCGGGATGGACCGGCCCGCCGAGATCGAAGGCTGGTGGCTCGCCGTCCTCTGGGTTGCCGACGGCGAAGGGATCGTCCCCTGTCGTGAGGTCGCGCCCGCGGCCGGGCCCCCGCCCGGGACGCCCGCGGCGCGGCTGGGGCCACTCCTCTCCGGCGGCCTGTCGGGGTACATCCTCGAGGACGACGGGCGCCAGCAGCTGCGGCTCCGGCTGCCCGTGCCGCCGGACGACGAGGGCCACCCGTGGAGCGCTCCGCTCGTCGTCCAGCTCGCGGTGCGCTGGGAGCCGGCGCGGGCAGCGTCGATCACCCCGGCCAAGCTGGCCGACATCGCCCTCGCCGCGTTCCGCCGCGCCGTGGAGGCCATCGGCTGGCCCTGACCGAGGGGTGCCGCGCACGGACGGCCGCCGGCCCGCGTAGAGTAGCGGCCATGCGCGACCTCTTCGACGACTTCCTCCGCGAGATCAACGAGCGTCAGCAGCGAGGCCAGGAAGGTGGCCAGCCGTCCGGCCGTGGCGAGCCGCCGGACGAAGCGGGGGACGAGACCGCCACCGAGGCAGCCGCCGACGCCGACGGCACCGCGGCCGGCTCCGACGACGAGCGCGAGGGCCGCACAATGCCCGTCGACGCGACGCCCGGTGATGCCGTCGAGGACGAGAGGATCGCCGCGGCGGACGAGATCCACCCGGCCGACGATGCGGGCAGTCGCGCTGCCCACGAGACCGGGACCCCGGACGCGCCCGACTCCGACGACGAACCGGTCGTGATCGCCTCCAGGCGCCGCCGGGGCCGCCGAGGCGGCGGAGGAGGCACCCGTCCGCCGCGCGCAACCGTCGGCGGACCCGACGACGGCGGCTCGCGCCGCCGGCGACTCGCCGCGCTCGGACCCCAGGTCCTCCTCGTGATCGTCGGCGTCATCCTCTTCGCCGCCGTCTCTCTCGTCGGCGTCGGGCTGGACGTCACGACCGACGCGATCTGGTTCCAGAGCGTCGGCTTCGACAGCGTCTTCTGGACGCAGGTCGGCGCCCAGGTCGCCCTCTTCGCCGCAGGCCTCGTCGCCGCCCTCCTCTTCCTCCTCGCGAACCTCTGGCTCGCGGGGCGCCTCGCACCGCCCCCCGACGACACCGCCGGGGCGCGCGTTCGCGGGCTCATGGGTCGCCTCGGCGAGGCGGCCCGGGCGACGACCGAGAGCCAGCTGGGCCGGGCCGAGCAGTTCGGCGGGCGACGGCCGGGCTCCTTCGGCCGCGACGCGGACGACCGTCCCCCGCTGCGCCCCTCGATCGTGTTCGAGCCCGAGGAGATCCCCGACCTTTCGCCGCTCGCGATCACCGGCCTCGTCGTGGTCGCCGTGCTCGCGGCGCTCGGGACCGCTGCGGCGCTCGCCGGCAGCTGGGAGACGATCCTCCTCTGGCAGCACCGCGTCCCCTTCGCGACCGCCGGGGCTGCCCCCGTCGTGGACCCGATCTTCGGTCGCGACGTCTCGTACTACTTCTTCGAGCTGCCGTTCCTGAGCCTCCTCCAGGGCCTGGCCGGTGGGCTCCTCATCGCGGCGCTCCTCGTGACCGGTGGACGGTACCTGCTGGCCGCGAGTCGCGGCGGCGGCTTCCCGACCCCGGTCCGGGTCCACCTCGGGGTCCTCGGCGGTCTCTTCCTGCTCACGGTGGCCGCCGGCTACCAGCTCGACAAGCTCGGCCTCGTGTACAGCACCCGGGGCGTGGTGGAGGGCGTCAGCTACACGGACCAGGCGGCCCAGTTCTTCGCCCTCGATGCCCTCACGATCGTGGCCGGACTCGTGGCGGCCCTCCTCGTGGGCGGGGCGTTCACTCGATGGATCTGGCCGCTCGGTGCCGGGATCGCCGTCTGGCTCGGGCTCGCGGTCCTCCTCGGGCAGGTCTACCCGGAGGTCATCCAGCGCTTCACCGTCGAGCCGAACCAGTTCGCCCAGGAGCAGCCCTACATCGACAACAACCTCCGGATGACGCGCCAGAGCTACAACCTCGAGGTCTGGGAGAACCGGAGCTACAGGGGCGACACGCCGCTCACGGCCGAGGACCTCGTGAACGAGGCCGCGACCTTCAAGAACGCCCGCCTCTGGGATTACCGTCCCCTCCAGACCACGCTCAACCAGATCCAGACGCTGCGCCAGTACTACGACTTCACCGACGTCGACGTGGATCGCTACGAGATCGGCGGCGAGACACGCCAGGTGATGCTCTCCGCGCGCGAGCTCGCCCCCGAGCGAAACCCGCAGGGCGGCTCGTGGGTGAACCAGCGGATCGTCTTCACCCACGGCTTCGGCACCGCGATGGTGCCCGTGAACGAGGTGGACGACCAGGGCCTGCCGCGCCTCTTCATCCGCGACATGCCCCCACGGTCCGTGGGCGGCGCACCGGAGGTGACCCAGCCGCGCATCTACTTCGGCGAGCGCCCGAGCGACTGGGTGATCGTCGGCGCACGGCAGAACGAGTTCGACTACCCGCTCGGCGGCGATGGGGCCGACGGCACCGAGAACCAGGTCGAGACGCGATGGGGCGGGAACACCGGGATCAAACTCGACAGCATCCTCGGTCGCCTTCTCTTCGCGGCGCGTTTCCGGGACCTGAACCTCCTGATCTCCGACCAGGTCACCGCCGAGAGCCAGCTCCTCATGCACCGGAGCCTCAACGACCGGCTGAGCCGGATCGCCCCCTTCCTCGCGTTCGACAAGGACCCGTACATCGTCGTGGACGAGCGCGGGCAGATGGTCTGGATCCAGGACGCGTACACGCTGACCGATCGCTTCCCGAACGCCCAGGGGTTCGACGGTTCCTCGCTCGGCGACGACAGCGGCTTCGCCGGGTCCACGTTCAATTACGTCCGCAACAGCGTGAAGATCGTCATGAACGCCTACGACGGGACGATGACGTTCTACGTCGCCGACCCCGCCGATCCTCTGATCCGCGGCTGGCAGGGGGTCTTTCCCTCGCTCTTCAGGCCGATCAGCGACCTGCCGGCCGATCTCCGCTCCCACCTGCGGGTCCCGGAGGAGCTGTTCAACGTCCAGACCCGCGTCTTCGCCCGGTACCACGTCACCGACCCGCTGACGCTCTACCAGGGCGACGACGTTTGGACGGTGCCCCAGAGCCCGACCGGTGACAGCGGACAGCTGGCCCTCGAGGCGTACTACGTCCAGATGCGGATGCCCGGCGACCAGGACCCCGAGTTCCTGCTCCTGCAGCCGATGGTGCCCGCGACCCGGCCGAACATGATCGCCTGGGTGGCTGCCCGCAACGACGGCGACGAGTATGGCAAGGTCCGGGTCTACCGGTTCCCCCGCGACACCTCGGTCTTCGGCCCGGTGCAGATCGAGGCCCGGATCGACCAGGATCCGATCATCAGCTCCCAGGTCACGCTCTGGAGCCAGGCAGGCAGTGAGGTCGTCCGCGGGAACCTCATCGTGATCCCCGTCCAGGACTCGATCATCTACCT
>JBBSAS010000086.1:0-6873 GCA_038252055.1 Candidatus Limnocylindrales bacterium | reverse complement strand
TTCCGGAGCTCGTCGAGGATCCGCTCGGCGTGTTCGCGCTCGGCATCGAGAAGCTCCCCGTAGAGCTCCAGGTCCGGGTCTTCCTGCGCGTACATCGCGAACGTGTCGATGGTGCGAAGCGTCTTGGCGAGGGCCTGGACGAGGTTGAACGTCCGATCATCGATAGGCGACCAGGCGGGGTCTCCCCCGGCCCAGGGTCCGTGGGTGGCGTCGAGCATGGTCAGGGGCCTCCTAGGCAGCCCATCGTCGGTCCCGAGACGATGCGCCCAGACACGTCCGGGTGCGCGTTTGGTTGCAGCCGACTCGCAACGGCCCGCGTCGTCCGGGATGAACGACCGCGCCCTGCCACGTTTCTCTCGCCGGAGCTGTCACTCGCCTGATACGCCGGACACCGACCGGACTGGCATCGCTGTCGCATCAGCTCCCCTACCGTCCGAGATGCCGCCGCCGACTCCGACTGGGGGGTGCGTCGGTGGCGGCACCACCGCCGGCTGCGAGGAGCATCGATGTCCCGGATCCGCGAAGTCATCGACGTGGCCCTGCCCGTCTCGGCCGCGTTTCGCCGCTGGCGTCAGTTCGAAGAGACGCCCCCGTTCCGCGAGCGGACCGGCGTGCTCGTCTCCGTGGATGACCCCGCGCTCGAGTCCGCGGTGACACTCGCCGGCGTCGTCACCTTCGCACCGCTGGGGCCTTCGCGGACCCGCATCGGTCTCGAGCTCGATCTCAAGACGGAGGCGGGATTCGGTGCCGGCACGGACCCGGGCGCGGCTCCCGCCGGGGGAGATGCGACGCCCGCCCTCGAGATCATCAGCCATGGTCTCCGCCAGGACCTCGATCGCTTCCGCCAGTCGATCGAGAGCCTGGAGCTGATCGATGCCGGCCTGTGGACGGGGCTCGAGTGATGAGCACGGTCTACCTCGATGCCCGGTCGCTCGATCCGGCCCATACGTTCGCGCGCGCTCGTCCCTCGCGTGGGGCGCTCGCCGCGCTCGCCGAGCTCGCAAGCGACGGGCATCCATTGGTTCTCGTCGGCGAAGGACCCACGCTCGATGCCGCGCGGGCGGCGATCGAGGAGATTCCCCACCGGGTGAGCCGTGACCTGCCTTCCGAGGCGAGAGGCTGGCTCGTCACCGCGGATCCCGACCTCTGCATGGAGGCGCATCGGGCGCGCGGTCCGCGCTCGATCCTCGTCGGTCCCACGGTTCCCGGCCGCGGGCTCGCCCGACGCACCTGGGACTCCGAGGCACGGGACTTGACCGCCGCCGCCCTGGAGATCCTCGGCGCGGAGGCGATGCCCGACGGTCGCTGAGCTGACGACCGAAGGCCCCCGAGCGGCGGGGCCACGCCGAACGCGGCACCCCGGATCCGGATCAGTCCTTCCGATCGCCGTCCTTTTTCGTCTCGCCGGACTCCGAACGCTGCTTGTTCACCGTCCGGGCGGCGCGCTCCTCGGCTTCGTCGTCCGAGACGCCGCGATCCTCGTAACTCTCCTTGATGTGCTCGTACTGCCGTTCCCTCGTGGGACTCCAGGACTTCGGCATCGGTCAAGGTCCTCCTGCTGTGCGGCGCACGTGACGTCAGTTCGGGCGCATCGGGCGACGGTCGCCCCGGACGAATCCACGCCGGTTCGCGAGCGAGGCACCCATCGCCGCAGCGGGGAGGAGGCTGAGCCACATGAGGAGCCGGGGCGCTCCACCGATGAAGAGCCCGAGCGCGAGGCCCGCGGCGAGCGACGCACCCGCAAGGAGCGCCTCATCCGAGCTGGAATCGAGGGTTCGCTGGGCCTCTCCCATGACCCGGCCGCTCACGTGGGCCGCCCGGTCAACCTGCTCGGGGACCGCCCTGGCGACGGTCGCGGCCTCCTCGGCGAGATCCCTGGCCTTGTCGCGGATCACCTCCGCCTGGCTCGCTGTCCCGGGCTCGCTCGCGGCGGTGCCCGAATCGGCGTTGCGCGCTCCGGTGCGCGTCGATGGATCGCCCGTTGCGGATGGGGCGGTTTCGTGGTTCGGCATGTCGGTCTCCAGCTGCGTTGGGCCGTGGGGTGCGCGCCATGCGCCCGAGGACGCGCCGGGGTGACGCGGCGAGTGCGGCACCCCGGCGCTTGGCGACGGCGACGCTCAGCGAGGCGCCTGGGAGGCGAGCGAGTTGCCCACCTCCGAACTGCCCGTGTCGAGCATGCCGAGGGAGTCCTCCATGTTCGAAACGGTCGTCGCGAGGTCCTGGTCGTTGGCGGAGCCCGCCCTCCGCAGATCCTCGGTCACGATGTTGGCATCGTCACCGTGCCGGTCGTCGGGGTTGCCACAGCCGCAGTTCAGGCACATCGTCGTTCCTCCAGTCACTGACGCCGGCGTGCGAGCCCGCACCCGTCGCGTCGTTCACATCGATGGTGCCCAGTGCGTCGGATCGCCCGTGCATCACGTCACGGGACCGGCCTTGCGGCCGCCTTTCAAGAGGGGCGCAACCGAAGGGCGACGAGGGTGGACGCAGACAGACCGGGATTGCGTCGCACCCGTTCTCGCGACGATGCAAGATGACTGCAACTTCAGGTCACCCGTGACGGTGGCGCCTGCACCCGACCGTACGCGATCATGAAGGTTGCCGTGCCGCTCCGGACGACCCGGGCGGACGCACCACCCACTCGACTGGAGGACGGCATGACGCCCAGGAAGATCGACACCCGGGAGCTCGCCGAGGCGGCGGAACAGGTCGCCGAGATGGCGGGTTCGCTCGTGGCGAGCGCGGCCGAGCAGGTGGAGGCACTCGCGGGTGACGCCGCCGCGAAGGCCGGCGCGGTCGTTGAGTCGGCCCGCGACGCCGCCCGTGATTCGGCCGGCAATGTCGCCGCCCAGCTCCGAGGGGAGCCGAAGCGATCCACGGCGCGCGTCGTCGCTCGCGTGGCCCTCGTGGTTGGGGTGTTGACGGCAATCGCCGGCGTGCTCGCCTGGCGCATGCGCGAGGAACGGCGGACCCCGTCCTGGTCGTATCCCGCGAACGCGACGACGGCAGACACGACGAGGACCGTGGAGGCCGCCGGAGCTGACGCGGCGACGACCCCCGCGACCACGTCCGCCGAGACGACGACTTCCGCGACGGCGGACGATCCGGACGGCGCCGCGGGGTGACCTCGGCGCCGTCGCCGGCCTATCGGACGATCCCGGCGCGACCCCGTCCCGTGGTCCGAGCCACCGAGCTCGGGGCAACATCCGTTCTGAAGGAGGGAGGCCTGATCCTCCTCTCAGACGCGTTCGGTGACATCCACCCCGATCGCCGCGGCCTGGGCCTCTACCTCCACGACACCCGGATCCTCTCGACGGCGTCGCTCCGCCTCGACGGGGGGACTCCGACGCTGCTCCGGCCCGACCCGGGCGGATCCGCCACCGGCATCGTCCAGCTGACGAACCCGGAGCTGCGGCACGACGCGACGCGCGCGCTCGACGATGCGGTGGCCCTCCCGCGACAATCGCTGGGAATCCGCCGGTCGCGGCTCCTCCGTGACGACGGGCTCTTCCGGGAGCGGATCGCGATCACCGACTACACGATGGTGACGCAGGAGCTCGCCCTCGAGCTGCTCCTCGACGTGGACGGCGCCGATATCTTCGAAGTGCGTGGATACGAGCGGGAGGGCCGCGGAGAGCTGCTTCCGGTGATCGTCGACGACGCGCGGCTCGTCTTCCGGTACCGGGGCCTCGACGGCCGGGAGCTGCGGGTCACGGTCGAGATGGAGCCACGCCCGGACGAGCTGCTCCCGGCCGCAGCGGACGAGCCGGCATCCGTTGCCGCGCACTGGTCGCCGGCGCTCGATCCCGGAGGCGAGTGGGCGGTCGAGTGGACCGCCGGGGCGGCCTGGGGAGCGCCGGCCGCGCGGCGCGGGACCCGCCGTCCAGATGGCGCTGCCCCGGTGACGTCGCGGCCCCGTGACGATGCCGCGACCGGCAGCGAGGGTCAGGCGGCGCCGGTGGGTGCCACGATCGAGACCGACGACGAGCTCCTGAACCTGATCCTCGAGCGCGCCCGGGCCGACCTGCAGCTGCTTCGAACGCCCGGCCCCGGTCCGGACGAGCAGTTCGTCGCGGCCGGAGTGCCCTGGTTCGCGACGCTCTTCGGCCGCGACGCGCTCCTCACCGGCTATGCGGCCCTGCCCTACGAGCCCGACCTCGCCCGCGACGCCCTCCGCGTCCTCGCCCGTCTCCAGGCCACCAGCGATGATCCGGCGCACGACGCGGAGCCGGGCAAGATCCTCCACGAGCTCCGGGTCGGCGAGATGGCCCGAACCGGCGAGCTCCCCTTCCGGAGCTACTACGGCTCCGTCGATGCCACGCCCCTCTGGCTCATCGTCCTCTCCGAAACCGCCGCCTGGACCGGCGACACGACCCTCGTCGACGAGCTCTGGCCGGCCGCCGAGCGAGCACTCGGCTGGCTTGACGACGCCCCGCGGGACGACGATGGGTTCATCGTCTACCGGACCCGTGCCGAGCAAGGCCTGCGCAACCAGGGCTGGAAAGATTCCTCGGACGGGATCCGGAACCGACACGGCGACCTTCTCGAACCGCCGATCGCCCTCGCCGAGGTGCAGGGATACGCGGCCGATGCGCGCCGACGAATGGCGATGCTCGCTCGCTCCCGTGGAGACGACGCGCTCGCGGCCGAGCTGGAGGAGACGGCGACGACGCTCGCCGAGCGGTTCGACGCACGCTTCTGGTCGCCCGATCTCGAGCGGTACGCGATGGCCCTGGCGCCGGGCGCGGTGGGCGACGCTCTCGCTTCGAACGTGGGCCACTGCCTCTGGGCCGGGATCGTGCCGCAGGCGCGCGCAGCCCAGGTGGCTCACGATCTTCTCGACCCTGCCCTCTTCTCCGGCTGGGGCATCCGCACGTTCGGCTCGGGACAGCCCGGGTACAACCCCCTCGGGTACCACACGGGCTCGGTCTGGCCGCAGGACAGCGCGATCGCGGCCGCCGGGCTCAAACGCTACGGCTTCCACGAGGAGGCGTCGCGCGTGGCCTGGGCGGTCCTCGACGCCGCGCGTCGGACCCCCGGCTTCCACCTTCCCGAGCTCTTCTGCGGCTTCTCGCGAACGGCGATCGAGGCCCCGGTCGTCCACCCGGTCTCATGCGCACCGCAGGCCTGGGCAGCAGCCTCGGCCCTCCTCCTCGTGACGACGATGCTCGGCCTCGTCCCACACGCGGACCGGGGAGAGCTGGAGATCGTTCGGCCGCTCCTCCCGAGCGGCCTCGAGAAAGTCGTCCTCCGGGGTCTCGCCGTCGGCGGATCCTCGGTCGATCTCCTCTTCCACCGCTGGCGGGGCACGACGAGCGCCGAGGTCATCGGCCGGACGGGCGACCTCCGCGTCACGGTCCACCTCTGATCGACCGAATCCCCGCCGGACGCGGACGCGCGGGCGACGGACGGCGGGGACGAAGCCGGCGAGCACATGACTGCAATGAGCACGGAACGTCCAGCGCGCCCGCGGCGATGCGGCCGGGATCGGGCGACGCGCACAATGGTGCCCTCCGGGGGGAGTGCGAGCGGCACTCCCCCGGAACCTCCGTTCGCGCAGGAGTCCACCCGACCATGAGCCAGCTTCGCATCGCCCAGGTCGTCCCGCCCATCGAACGCGTCCCGCCGGTCGGATATGGCGGAACCGAGCGGATCGTCGACGAGCTCATCCGCGAGCTGAGTCGACGCGGTCACGAGGTCACGACCTTCGCGAGCGGCGACTCGGAGATCGCCGGGAACCACGTGGTGACGATCCCGCGGGCCCTGCGTCCGGCGGGGCTCGGAGATGATCCCCTGCCCTGGATGGTCGCCACCGTGAGGGCCGTCCTCGAGCTGGCGGCCCGGGGCGAGTTCGACGTCATCCACAGTCACCTCGAGCTCATGAGCGTTCCCCTCGCCGCCGCCACCCCGGTCCCGGTGATCGCCACCTTCCATGGGCGCATGGACCACCCAGCCCTCGGGCGCGCGCTCGCCGGCACCTCGGCGCGCCTCGTGGCGATCAGTGCCCACCAGGCCTCCGCCCGACCCGAGATGGACTGGACCGTCATCCACAACGGGCTCTCGCTCGACCAGTCACCGTTCGAGCGGCGCCGTGACGACGCCCTCGTCTTCGTCGGCCGAGTCGCGCCCGAGAAGGGGATCGTCGAGGCGATCGAGGTTGCCCAGCGGGTCGGCCGCCCGCTTCGGATCGCGGCGAAGATCGGCACGCTCCGCTCGGAGCGCGAATACCACGAGGAGATCTTCCTGCCGGCCCTCCGCGCCGCCGGCGAGGACGTCACCTTCCTCGGCGAGCTCGACGGGTCGGCGCGCGACGAGCTCGTAGCGAAAAGCTACGCGACCCTGATGCCGGGCGCCTGGCCGGAGCCCTTCGGCCTCGTCGCCATCGAATCGCTCGCCTGCGGCACGCCCGTGATCGCTCGGCGCGTCGGGGCCCTCCCGGAGATCGTCCGTGAAGGCGTGGACGGCTTCTTCGGTGACGACGTCCAGCACCTCGCGAGCCTCGTCGAGCGGGCGGACGGGCTCGACCGCGAGGCCATCCGGGCAAGCGTCATCGACCGTTTCAGCGCCGTCCGGATGACCGACGGGTACGAGACCCTCATGCACCGCGTGGCCGGCCCCCGCGCAGTGACAACCGGCGACCGGGGGCCGCGTGCGACCCAGGCTCGTCGGCGGCCGCCGATCCTCGTCCCCCTCGAGCCGCCGGCGCCGATCGCCCCGGTGGTCATGGGCGCGGACGGGCCGGCGGTCGCAAGGCCGCTGTAGCGTCGGCGAGCGATCCCGGGACGCGAGTGCAACGGCGCCGCCCCCACGCTCAGCGCGGAGGGTCGGCCGCGTTCTCGGACGGGCTCGTCAGCGGACCGGGACCGCGCGCGACGT
>JBBSAS010000085.1:0-6883 GCA_038252055.1 Candidatus Limnocylindrales bacterium | reverse complement strand
CGAACCCGCCACCGACCCCGTCGGCGCGCGATCCTGGTACCACTTCTCGGGCGTCAACGATCGCGATGGCCGCGGCTGCTCGGTCGCCTGCGTCAACGCCGTCCACCGCATCGCCTGACCCGATCCCGGGGGGTTCGCCCCGGACTCGCTGACGGCACCCGACGAACGCCCCGGTCCCGCCCGGGGCGTTCGCGTTCCCAGCTGACGTCACGCTCGACCGTCACGCTCGACCCGGCCCGGCGCGTGCGGTGGCGCTGCTAGGATCGCCGCATGCAACCCGACATCCAGGCATGGCGGCCCCAGGCGTTCGGCCGGCGCAAGCCGAAGGAGCTCCACGATCCGGTCGTGGAGCCGGCCTGGGACGGCGTCCGGGTCCTGGCCCATTTCGACGGCGGTGAGATCCGGATCGTGGATGCCGCCGGCGTGGAGCTCGACACGGATCAGCCTGGGATCGTCGAGGCGCTCCAGTCGACGGCGCGCGCCGGGACGATCGTCGTGGATGGCTACCTGACCGACCAGGCCTCGCGGTCCGGCGTCGGCGTGGTCCTGGCCGTGGACGAGAGCCCCGGGATCGGCGAGCACATGGCCCAGTTCATGCTCGGGAAGCGGGGCGCCGAGCTCGTGGGCGGGCGGGGCCGCCTCCCGGGAACCGCGAGCGCCCGGACGCTACACGACGCGGAGGCCGCGGCGGCCGCAGGCTCGCTGCCGATCGTCTTCGTCGCGGTGGACCTCCTGGAGGTGGATGGATCGCTGCTGCTCGACGTCCCCCTGCTCGAGCGCAAGCGGCTCCTCGAGAGCGTCGTGCCGGAGGGCGACCTCGTCCGCCTGACCCCGTTCGTGCGTGAGCCGGCCGTGAGCTTCGTCTCCAGCTGGCGGGCCGCCGGCTTCGGCGGCCTCGCCTACAAGGCCGCGAACAGCCACTATCGACCGGGCGAGCCGAACGACGACTGGTCGCTCATCGACATGCCCCGCCGCTGAGCCGGGCATGGGTCGCCGGGCACGGGTCGCCGGGCACGGGTCGCCGGGCGTGGGTCGCCCGTGGTAGGGTGAGCCCGTGGGTTCCTCCGTGCTGACCCCGGCAGTCCGTGCCGAGATCGACCGCCTGGGCCGGGCCGACGTCGTCGTCGGAATCCCGAGCTTCAAGAATGCGACGACGATCGGCCACGTGACCCGCGCCGCACAGGCCGGGCTCGTCCAGTACTTCGCCGACCTGCGGCCACTCCTCGTGAACGCCGACGCGGGATCGTCGGACGGAACCCAGCGGGTCGTCGCCGAGACGGAGCCCCCCGACTACGTCGAGCGGATCCTCCTCGTCCGCCCGACGAACCGCCTGGAGCGCCTCACCCTCACCTATCCCGAGGTGGACGGCGTCGGCGGCAAGGGCGCCGCGCTGCGGACGATCTTCGAGATCGCGGCAGCGCTCGATGCCCGGGCCCTCGTCGTCGTGGACTCGGACCTCCGCTCGATCACCCCGGAGTGGATCGAGCTCCTGGCCGGGCCGATCCTCAAGGGCGGCTTCGACTTCGTGACGCCCCAGTACGCTCGCCACAAGTACGACGGGACGATCACGAACACCGTCACCTACCCGCTCACCCGGGCCCTGTACGGCCGGCGGATCCGCCAGCCGATCGGGGGCGACTTCGGCGTCTCGGGCGACCTCGTCCGCCACTACCTGGCCCAGGAGGACTGGACGCCGGACGTGAGCCGGTTCGGGATCGACATCTGGATGACGACCCACGCCCTGATCGGCGGCTTCGCCGTCTGCGAGACACGCCTGGGGGCCAAGATCCACGACCCCAAGGACCCGTCCGGGGATCTCGGGCCGATGTTCCGCCAGGTGGTCGGGACGATCCTCGGCCTCGCCGGGCGGCATCCCGACGCCTGGCTCGAGATCCGGGGCAGCCACGAGACGCCGGCCTACGGCTTCGAGCGCTGGGTCGAGCCGACACCGCTCCGGGTCAACACGCTCCGCCTCCTCTCCGAGTTCGAGGCCGGCCGCGTCCTCCTCGCCGACACCTGGCAGGAGATGCTCGCGCCCGAGCACGCGGCTGCGGCCGAGGTCCTCGCCGTCGAGGCCGGGAAGCTCGCCGAGCAGGCCGCGCGGCGCCTCGGGATCGGGGGGACGGAGAGCGGGTCGAACGGGGTGGGGACCGACGAGATGAGCGAGGCGGTCGGCGGCTTCCACTTCCCGGACGAGCTGTGGGCCGGGATCATCTACGACCTCGTGGTGACGGCGCGGTTCGGGTCGATCCCGATGGAGCGCCTCGTCGCCGCGCTCGTTCCCCTCTACTTCGGTCGGGTCGGCAGCCTCGTCGTCGAAACCCGCCACCTCGAGGCCGTGGACGCCGAGGAGCGCGTGGAGCGCCAGGCCCGCGCCTTCGAGCTGCGCAAGCCGTACCTCGTGGAGCGCTGGCGGGCCGCCGAGGAGCAGGCCCGTGCGGCCGACGGAGAGGGATCCGCCGGATGAGCCCGCGCCAGCCACTCCCCTCGCGCGTCCTGATCCCGGTCGCGAACCCGACGACCGCGGAGGATCTCGTCCGCATCGGCGCCGACCTCATGGATCCGCGGACCGGGGAGCTCACCGCTCTCGGGATCGTGGAGGTCCCCGAGGACGTGGCGCTCTCCGAGGGCGCGACCCGGGCGCGACAGGCACGCCGGCTCCTCCAGAAGGTCCTCGATTACGCCCCCGAGGGGGTCCGGATCCGGCCGCTCGTCCGGATCGGCCGTCGCGCCGCCGAGGGCATCGTCGAGGCGGCCCGCGAGACCGACGCGGACCTGCTCATCTTCGGCTGGGGCGGCACGGCCGGCGGCCGGAGCGGCCCGGCGGTCTTCTCGCCGACGATCGACGCGGTGGTCCGCGAGCCGCCCTGCGACATCGCGGTCGTCAAGCAGCGCCCATTCGGGGCGATCAGGCGGATCCTCGTGCCGGTCCGCGGCGGACCGCACGCCGAGCTGGCCCTCGAGTTCGCCGACGCGATCGCCCGCCGCCACGACGCCCGGATCGTCGTTCTCCACGTGATCCCGCCCGGCGTCACGGCCGCCGTCCGGGCGCAGGCGGAGCACGCCCTCGCCACGTTCCTCAAGCAGCACGCCCGGGGCCACGCCGACGGGCTCCTCCGCGAGGCGCCGAACGTCCGGAACGCGATCCTCCGCGAGGCCGAGAAGTGCGACCTCGTGATCATGGGCGCATCGGCCGTGCCGGAGGGAACCGCCGCGAGCTCGTTCCTCTTCGGCTCGCTCCCGGAAGCGATCACCGCGCGCGCCGCCCCCCCGGTCATCGTCGTGAAGACGCGCGAGCTGATCGGGCGGGCCACGTTCGAGGAGCTGGCGGGGCGCGCCGAATCGCTCATCGCCGCCGACCAGGCGGCCGAGGAGTCACGCGCCATCCCGGTCCGGGTCGAGCGCTGGTTCGGGGAGTCGAACTTCCACCACGGCGAGTTCCGGAACCTGCGCCGCCTGGTCGCCCTCAAAGAACAGCAAGGACTTACCGTCAGTCTTGTCTTACCAACGCTGAATGAAGAGGCCACGATCGGCGAGATCGTGCGCCGCGCCCGCCGGATTCTCGTGGACGGCGTCCCCCTCGTCGACGAGCTGCTCGTCATCGACTCGGCCTCGACCGACCGGACCCGCGAGATCGCGGCCGACGAGGGAGCCCGCGTCGTCCAGCACCCCGACGTGCTGCCACGCTACGGCTCGTACCGGGGAAAGGGCGAGGCCCTCTGGAAGAGCCTCTACGAGACGGCCGGCGACCTCGTCATCTGGTGCGATACGGACGTCCGCAACTGGCACCCGCGGATGGCATACGGGACGCTTGGGCCGCTGCTCACCGAACCGCGGATCCAGTACGTGAAGGGCTACTACCAGCGCCCGATCGTGGAAGGCGGGGTGCTCAAGGAGGGCGGCGGTGGACGCGTCACCGAGCTTGTCGCGCGCCCGCTCATCAACCTCTTCTTTCCGGACCTCTCCGGGTTCATCCAGCCGCTCGCCGGCGAGTACGCCGGGCGACGGACGCTCCTCGAGGCGATCCCGTTCTTCACCGGCTATGCGGTCGAGATCGGCCACCTCATCGACATCGCGGAGCGGGCCGGCCTCGACGGCCTCGGCCAGGTGGACCTCGAGCGGCGCGTGCACCGGAACCAGGAGCTCGAGGGCCTCTCGCGGATGAGCTTCGTCATCCTCCAGGCAGTCATGCGGCGGCTCGAGGAGCGGCGCCGGGCGCGGCTCTTCGCCGAGCTGGGCTCAACGATGAAGCTGCCCCGTTTCGGGGACGACCAGCTCGGCCTCGAGATCATCGAGCTGGCCGACCGGGAGCGCCCGCCGATGCTCCGCATCCCGGAGTACCTCGAACGACGGGCCGGCTCGGCCGGGGGATGAGCGATCCGGCGAGCGGGACCGGCGAACGCCGGCCATCCCTGTCCGTCCTCGTCGCCCCCGACTCCTTCAAGGGTTCGCTCACCTCGGTGGAGGTGGCCCGGGCCCTCGCC
Organism: Candidatus Limnocylindrales bacterium; assembly: GCA_038252055.1. Classification (GTDB taxonomy): domain Bacteria; phylum Chloroflexota; class Limnocylindria; order Limnocylindrales; family CSP1-4; genus CTSoil-043. The sequence goes on along the minus strand of JBBSAS010000085.1, from coordinate 2,399 downwards.
GACGGCTGGCTGCGGGCACGGCCGGCGGACGAGCTGCGCCTCGCCCCGCTCGCCGACGGCGGCGAGGGGACGCTCGTCGCGATCGAGGCGGCCGGTGGGTGGGCGTGGCGGACGGCCATCGCGGAGGATCCGCTCGGGCGCCCGGTCGTGGCCCAGTGGCTCCTCTCGGCCGATGGCACGCACGCGGTGGTGGAGCTCGCCGCCGCCTCGGGCCTCTCCCGGCTCTCCGCCGGCGAGCGGGACGCCGTCGCCGCCTCGACCCGCGGCACCGGCCTGGTCCTGCGGGCCGTCCTCGATGCCGGCGTGCGCCGGATCGACCTGGGCGTCGGCGGAAGTGCCACGACCGACGGCGGTCGCGGGATCCTCGAGGCGCTCGGCGCCGTCGTGGTCGAGGTGCGCGGACCAGGCTCGGAGACGGGCCTGGGGGCCGCGACCGGCTCGGCGACGGAGACGAGCCTGGGAACCGCACCCGCCCCCGAGGTCCAGCTCGATGGCCTCGATCCGCGCCTCGCCGAGGTGGATCTCCGGATCGCCTGCGACGTCACGAACCCGCTGCTCGGGCCGCTCGGAGCGGCCGCCGTGTATGGGCCCCAGAAGGGCGCCTCCCCGGAGCTCGTCTGGACGCTCGACGCGGCGCTGGCCCGGTGGGCGGACGCGCTCGAGGGCGCGACCGGGCGACGGGAGCGGGAGACGCCCGGCGCCGGGGCGGCCGGGGGAGCGGTCTTCGGCCTCGCCTGCCTGCGGGACCGTCTCGGGTCGCTCGCGATCGGGCCGGGGATCGACCTCGTGATGGAGGCAGCAGCGTTCGACGCGAAGCTCGCCGGCGCGGATCTCGTCGTCACCGGTGAGGGCCGGGTCGACGGCCAGACGGCGTTCGGCAAGACTGCCCTCGGCGTCGCCCGCCGTGCGGCCGCCGCGGGCGTGCCCTGCGTGGCGGTGGGCGGCGGTGTCGAACCGGACGGGATCGCGGCCCTCGCCGCGGTCGGCGCCGTCGCCGTGCCCGTCGTGGAGCGTCCGCAGACCGTCGAGGAGGCGATGGCCGCCGGGACCGCCCCCCTCGAGCGCTGCGGGGAGCGCCTGGCCCGGCTCGTCGGGCTGCTGAGCTGACCCGGCGGCAATCGGACACGGGAGGCCGGGCGGCTGTCCCTCTCCTATACCGAGGCCTCTGGGCGCCAGGATCGCCGGAAGCTGGCCTCGCACGGGAGCGCTCGGGACCCCCGGGGGCGGCTCTCACGCCTTGACTAAGTCCGTGGACTAAGTCACGATCTGGGAATGGGGAACGCGGTGGTCAACATCCACGAGGCAAAGACGCACCTATCGCGATTGCTGGCGCGCGTTGAGGCGGGCGAGCGGATCATCATCGCCCGAGCGGGTCACCCGGTCGCCGAGCTCGTCCCGTCCACCGGCAAGCGGCTCCCTCGGACGCCGGGCATGGACCGCGGACGGGTCGTGATCCACGATGATTTCGACGATCCACTCCCGGATTTCGAGGAGTACCTGTAATGCGGGCTCTCCTCGACACGCACGCATTCCTCTGGTGGGTCCTCGAGGATCCCCGCCTCTCGATCACTGCCCGTGCGACGATCGCCGACCCGGACATCGAGGTGCTCGTCAGCGCGGTCTCGGCGTGGGAGATCACGATCAAGGCAGCAGCCGGGCGGCTCGACCTCCCTGAACCGGCTCGCACCTACGTCCCGAGCCGGACGTCGGCCAACGACTTCCATGAGCTGCCGATCTCCGTCGCGCACGCGGTCGGTGTCGGGGATCTTCCCGGCCTCCACCGCGACCCGTTCGACCGGATGCTCGTCGCGCAGGCCCAGGTCGAGGGCATCCCGATCGTGACGAATGACGCCGCGATCGCGCGGTATGACATCGAGACGATCTGGTGAGGGGATCGGGGGACGGCCAGCGGCGAGGTCCACCGCCAAGCGGAAGGGCGCGCGAGCGACGGGACCGGTGACGACCACGAAGGCGCGCCCCGGGAAGCGGAAGGCCACCGACCCCGCGAGAACGTGGGCGCGCTCGCTGGAACGCCGACGGCCGGGCCTCGTTCGCTTCGTGCTCACCGAGCTGGCGGCCCTCTACGGGGTTCCGCGGCACGACACCCGGCTCGACCCGGTCTCTGAGCTCGTGCTCACGATCCTCTCCCAGAACACCGCGGACCTGAACTCGGAGCGCGCCTTCGGGGCACTCCGCGACGCCTTTCCGGCCGACGGACCGCTCACCGTCCACCGGACCACGGGCCCGGACGGGGCGGAGGCGCCCCCCGAGGGCTGGGGCGGCCGCGGCCTGGATCCGGGCTCGGCACCCGACTGGGCCGCGATCGAGCGCGCGCCGATCGACGAGCTGATCGACGTCATCCGGCCGGGAGGCCTCGCGCCGCAGAAGGCGCCCCGCAT
>JBBSAS010000084.1:0-6915 GCA_038252055.1 Candidatus Limnocylindrales bacterium | reverse complement strand
TGACGGCGCCAGGATGCCGGCGCCGACGGGCGAGGCACACGACCACTCTCGGGCTGGAGCAGCGCTGCCGGCCCGTTGTCCTCGACCGGCACACCGCCGTAACGACATCGCCTCGTCTGGGCACGCGCGACGTCCCCGGGCCCCGCGTAGACTCCACGGAGAGCAGGAGGACCACCATGGCCGAGACCGCGCTTCCCACGTTCGCTCCGGGCACGCTCGACGCACGGATCGACGATCCGGCCCTCGCCGGCGCCGTCGCCAGAGCCCTCGCCCGCGCGAGCGATGAGCGGTGGGCGTCGCGCCTCCACGAGCGCGACACGAGCCTCTGGTCCGCCGACGAGGCCGTCCGCGAGAAGATCGCCAATCGCCTCGGCTGGCTCGACCTCCCGATCGACTTCGCCGACCAGATTCCCGCCCTCGAGGCGTTCGGCGAGACGATCCGCGAGGCGGGCTTCACGACCGCAATCGTGGCCGGGATGGGCGGGAGCAGCCTGGCCCCCGAAGTCCTCGCGACCGCCTTCGGCGATGTCGAGGACTGGCTCACGGTCCGGGTCCTCGATTCGACCGATCCGGCGGCCGTCGCCGCGGCCTGGGACGACCTCGATCCCCTCGCGACGCTGGTGATCGTCGGCAGCAAGTCCGGCACGACGACCGAGACACTCGCGTTCCAGGCCGACGCCTGGCGGCGGATCCACGATGCGCTGCGCGCCCACGGGGCGCGGACCGAGTCGCCCGGCGAGTTCATGGTCGCCGTCACCGACCCGGGGAAATCGCTCGCCGCGATCCCCCACCAGGACGAGATGCGCGGCGTCTTCCTCAACCCGGAGTCGGTGGGGGGTCGGTACTCCGCCCTGAGCTACGTGGGGCTCGTCCCCGCCTCGCTGGCCGGCGTGGACCTCGATCCGTTCCTCGCCTCGGCCACGGCGATGCACGCTCGATGCGCGGCGGACGACCCGACGGCCAACCCTGGCGTCGCCCTCGGCGCGGTCCTCGGCGCACTCGCCGGGGCCGGGCGCGACAAGCTGACCTTCATCGTCGATCCCGCGATCGGGGCGCTGGGCGCGTGGCTCGAGCAGCTGATCGCGGAGAGCACCGGGAAGCTCGGGACGGGGATCGTCCCCGTCGATCGCGAACCGCTGGGTGCGCCCGCTGCCTATGGCCCCGACCGGGTCTTCGTCCGCATCTCCCTCGAGGGCGCCAAGGCTCCGGCGGCGGCGCCCGATAGCACGCCGCCCGACGCGCTCCTCGACGCGCTCGCAGCAGGCGGCCACCCCGTCCTGCGCTTCCCCCTCACGGACCCGATCGACCTGGCCGCGGAGTTCCTCCGTTGGGAGGTCGCGACCGCGATCTCCGGGATCTTCCTCGGCGTCAACCCCTTCGACGAGCCGAACGTGACCGAGTCGAAGGACAACACCCGGCGCGTCCTTGACGAGCTCGAGCGGCAAGGGGCCTTCCCGCGCGAGGAGGCGATCGCGAGCGGCGACGGGATCACCCTGTACGGCGACACCGCCCTGCGGATCACCGCCGGGGATGGCACGGTCGTCGGCGAGCTTCGCCGCCACCTCGAGCGCGTCCGGTCCCAGGGCTACCTCGCGATCGGCGCCTTCGTCGCGCCGACGCCGGCACGGGCCGACGCGATCGACGCGATCCGAGCCCGTCTGCGCGACGCGACCGGGCGGGCGACGACCGGCGGCTTCGGGCCGCGTTATCTCCACTCCACCGGCCAGCTTCACAAGGGCGGCTCGCCGATCGGCTGGTTCCTCCAGCTCACCGCCGACCGGCCGGCCGACCTTCCCGTCCCCGGGAAGCCGTACACCTTCGGCCAGCTCATCGACGCCCAGGCCCGCGGCGACTTCGAGGCCCTCGAGGCGCACGACCTCCCGGTCCTGCGCGTCCATCTCGGCGGCGACGTGGAGGCGGGCCTCGCCGCCCTCGACCGAGCGCTCGACTCGGCACTCCGTTCGTGACCACGCACCGTTCGCCACGGCCGACATTCATCGGCATCGCACCTGAGGACGGCGTGTGCATCGCATGCGTCGCGCCCAACAACGAGTTTGGCGGCCACGCCGTGAAGACCGAGTAGGCCGCGCGTGGCCCGGCGCTCGACCCCGCGGGAGGCGCAACCAGAGTCGCCGGCGGCGATCGCCCGCTCGATTGACGCCGGGCCGCGCACCGCCCGCGAGCTGCGACTCTCCCGGTCCGGCCGGGGGCCGAAACCCCCGCCGGACGAGGGCAACCCGCTGCGCGAGGGACTGCGCCTGGAGCGGATGCCCGACCCGTCCGTCTTCGTCCTCTTCGGCGGGACCGGCGACCTTGCCCACCGCAAGGTCGTTCCCGCGCTCTACCAGCTGTGGCGGACGAACCTCCTGCCCCACGAGTTCGCGGTCGTCGCGATCGGGCGCCGGCCGTACACGGACGAGGCCTTCCGGGCCGAGCTGCGCGCGTCGCTCGACGAGTTCAGCCGGGTCTTGCCGGTCGAGGACGCCGTCTGGGACTCGTTCGCGGCCCGGATCGCGTACCACCGCGGCACCTTCGGCGATCAGGAACTCTACACGAGCCTCGCGGAGCGCCTCGACGGGCTCGACGAGCACGAGGGGACCCGCGGCAACCGCTGCTACTACCTGGCCACCCAGCCATCGGCCTTCGCCGAGATCATCGCCGGCCTCGGCCGGGCGGGCCTTGATCACGAGCAGCATGGCGGCGGCTGGCGGCGGATCGTCATCGAGAAGCCGTTCGGCCGTGACCTGACCTCCGCGATCCGCCTCAACCGGGAGGTCGGCAAGGTCTTCCGGGAACCGCAGGTCTACCGGATCGACCACTACCTGGGCAAGGAGACGGTCCGGAACATCCTCGTCTTCCGCTTCGGGAACGGGATCTTCGAGCCGATCTGGCACCGGCGCTACGTGGACCACGTCCAGATCACGGTGGCCGAGTCGATCGGCGTGGAGAGTCGCGGGCCCTTCTACGAGGAGGCGGGCGCATCGCGCGACTTCCTCCAGAACCACCTCATGCAGCTCCTGGCGCTCGTGGCGATGGAGCCGCCGACGACGTTCGACGCGGACGCGCTCCGCGACGAGAAGGTCAAGGTGCTCCGGGCGATCGAGCCGATGGAGGCGAGGGACGTCGCGACGAACGTCGTCCGTGGTCAGTACGGGCCGGGATGGGTCGAAGGCCTCCAGGTGGCCGGCTATCGCGGGGAGGACCGGGTCGATCCGGAATCCGAGACCGAGACCTACGTCGCGGCGCGCCTCTTCGTGGACGACTGGCGGTGGGCAGGCGTCCCCTTCTACCTTCGGGCCGGCAAGCGCCTGCCGAAGCGGGCGACCGAGATCGCCGTGCAGTTCAAGGAGGTGCCCCATGCCCTCTTCAAGGAGTCGAGCACCGACCCGGAGGCGAACCTCCTCGCCCTCCGGATCCAGCCCGACGAGGGGATCCTGCTGCGCTTCGCGGCGAAGGTGCCGGGCCTTGGGGTGGACGTCCGAAGCGTGAACATGGACTTCACGTATGGATCTGCGTTCTCCGTCGACAGCCCGGATGCCTACGAGACGCTCATCCTCGATGCCCTCCTCGGCGATGCCGCGCTCTTCACCCGCGCCGACGAGGTCGAACAGGCGTGGGGAATCGTGACCCCGATCATCGAGGCGTGGGCGGACGGCCCTGCCCCGGACTTCCCGAACTACGCGGCCGGCAGCTGGGGGCCCGAGGCCTCTCACGAGCTCCTCGCCGCGGACGGGCGGCGATGGCGGCGGATCTGACGTCCGCGGGCCTCGCCGCGACAAGCGGGGTCGTCCCCTTCGGGGTCGCGGCGACACCGGGCGTCCCGACGCTCCGCTGGGACGGGCGGGCCACGTCGGTGGCCGCGATCGAGGCCGAGTTGGCGCGGATCTGGTCCATCCCCCAGGCATCGGCCGCCCGCGAGGCAGCCGCCCGGATCACCGGTTCGATCGAGCCCCACGTGGCGGCGAGGACGAGCGTCCTGAACCTCGTCGTCATCGCCCGAAGCCCCGAAGTGGGCGAACGGGCTGCGGCAACCCTGGCCGCCTCGACCGGTCGGCATCCGTCACGCACGCTCATCATCGTCCCGACAGACCCGGACGGGCCGGCCTGGCTCCGCGCCGACGTCCGCGCCTACTGCATGGTTCCCCGTGCCGACGCGGCCGAGACCTGCGCGGAGCAGGTCTACGTCGCCGCCGGTGGCGACGCCGGGCGGAACCTCCAGGCGATCGTCGTGCCCCTCCTCGTCCACGACCTCCCGGTCACGGTCTGGTGGCCCGGCAACCCCCCGTTCGGGACGCCGCTGGCCACCTCTCTCGTCGAAACCGCGGACCGCCTGGTCGTGGACGGCTCGCGCTGGACCGGCGACGGGCTCGACCGGCTGCGCGCCCTCGCGGACCTGGCCCGGCCCGGCGCGTCGGGACGCGCCCTTCCGATCTCCGACTTCGCCCTCATGCGCCAGGCCCGCTGGCGTGAGTCGGTGGCCGCCGTCTTCGACCGTCCCGAGTTCCTCCCCTACCTCCGCTCGATCCGCCGGGTGGCCGTGACCTACGCGACGCATGGTGGCCCGGGTACGGAGGCCGGCACGAACCTCGTCAAGCCGATCTACCACGTGGCCTGGCTCGCCGCGCGACTCGGCCTGGAGGTCAAGCGCCCGCTCGCGCGGACGAGCGCCGTGGTGTCCCGAGCGCGGACGGCACCTGCCGAGGGAGTCGATCCCGGGCGGGGCCTGCGCGCGCTCCTGGCCTCCGGACGCCGGGCTGACGTCGAGGTCGTGATCCGGCCCGTCGTGTCGGGGATGCCGGGCGGGACGACCCTGCGGGTCGAGATCCTCGCGGAGCGCCGTGGCACGGAGCTGCGGGCCGAGGTCACCGCGGAGGCCGAGGACGTCAACGTGCGCGTCTGGGAGGACGGGGTCGAAGCACTGCGGCGCGTCTACCATGCCGCGCGGAGCACGGACGTTGACCTCCTCGGCGACTCGATCGAGGCGGGCGGCCGGGACCTCGTCGCCGAGGGAACGCTGGCGATGGCGGCGCGGCTCGCGGGACCGGCGACAGCGCCCGGAGCTCCCAGGGGCCCCGAGGGAGCTGGTCGATGACCGTACCCGTCGCCGAGCCGGCGATCCTCGTCCGTGAGACCACAGCTGCCGCGGCTGAGGCCGTGGGCGAGGTCCTGGCGACGGCCCTTGCCGCTGCGGCCCGCGAGCGAGGCCGGGCCGACTTCGCCTCGACGGGCGGATCGGCGCCGGTCCCGATCTACCGGGCCATGCTCAACACCCCGCTCCGCTCCCGGATCCCGTGGAGCGCCCTCCATCTCTGGGTGGGTGACGACCGCTTCGTCCCCCGCGACGACGCCGACCGCAACATGGTCCCGATCGATCACCTCCTGTTGCGCGAAGAGCCCGACCGCGGGCTGGCACCGGCGCCGCTCGACCCCGACCGAGTCCATCCCTGGCCGATCGACGACGCCCTCGGGGCCGGTGAGGGGCCTGCGTGGTGTGCCGCCCGGTTCGAGGAGATCCTCCGGCGCGAGCTGCCGCTGTCGGCCGGCCCGGCGGGTCTGCCCCGCTTCGATGCCATCCTCCTCGGTGTGGGGCCCGACGGCCACCTCCTCTCCGTCTTCCCCGGGAGCGCCGCCTTCGATGCCCCGGGTGCCGCCACCTGGGCCCCCGCGCCACTTCACCTCGAGCCGCATCTCGACCGCGTGACGCTCACGCCCCGGATGCTCGATGTCGCGCCGGCCATCGTCGTGGCCGCGTTCGGGGAGGGCAAGGCGGCGATCATCGGCAAGCTTCTCGGACCAGGGCACGCCGACCCGGCCGCTCGGGCGGAGGCCCAACGGGAGCTGCCCTCGCTCCGGGCGAGGCGCGCCGGGGCAACCTGGGTCCTCGACAGCGCCGCGGCCGGCGCGCTCGCCCCTGACGACCCGCGCCGGGTCCCGTAGGTCAGGGGCGTCCGCCCGAACCGCCGCCGCCCGAACCGCCGCCGGAGCCGTCATCGCTCGGTCCGCTGCCGCCCGGGCCGTTGCCGCCCGATCCGTCGGAGCCGTCACCCGGGCCGGGAGTCCCGGCGCCGCCGCCCGGTGTCCCGGATCCCGGATCGCCCCCCGGGGCCGGGGAGGCATCGCTGCGGCGCGGGGTCGCGGCGGGATCCCGCGGCGACGCCGCGGGGCGCGGGCGGGCCGAGGCGTTCGGGCCGGCCGCCGGCGCGGATTCGCGAGGCACGGGACCCGTCCTCGGTCCAGGGAGGGCAGTAGCGCCCGGGCCCCCTGGCCCTGATGCTCCTCCTGGCTCGGGGCCAGGCGCGCCATCCGGTCCACGCGGCTCCCCGAGCAGCGTCCGACCGGCGTCCTGAGCCCGCGTCCGCAGCCGAACCAGCATCGGGTCGCTGCTCCCGATCTGCCCCAATCGCTCGATCTGGCGTCGCACCTGGGCTGCGATCGCGCTGTCCGGGCCGCTGCCCGCGCCGATGCCCGCGGCCTCGGCGATCCGGGCGTACGCGCCGAGAGCCGCTCGGAGCGCCCGTTGATCGCCCCCGCTCTCCGCGGCGGTGGCCTCGTCGAGCCGCGTGGCGAGGCGCCGGACCTGGGCGCGGATCCGGGCGTCGGGCGAGGCGGGCAGGAAGAGCTCCTCCGACGAGACCCGAAGGTCATAGAGCGGGCCTCCGGCCGCCGATGCGCGCACCGTGCCGACCCCCGCCCCGAGGAGGACAACCGCGAGGGCGACGAGGAGCGCTGGGCGGTGCGCCACGGATCCGGCGAACCGGAAGCGGCGGGCGTCCGCGGCGGGGCGGCGGGGACCGATCCCCTCGGGTCCAGCTTCTCCGGGCCCCGGCGCGGCGGCAGCACGAGCGGCAAACGCGCCGAGAACCGCCGCCCGACTCGAAGTGACACGCACGTCGGCCGGTCCCGGATCGGTCGAGG
>JBBSAS010000083.1:0-6923 GCA_038252055.1 Candidatus Limnocylindrales bacterium | reverse complement strand
CGCCTGGCCCGCCTCCGTGAGGCCCGCCCCGAGGAACGTCGCGATCGCGTCGTTCGCCCCGGCGATGACGGGCAGGAAGGGCGGAAGCCCGAGCTCCGCGGCGGGTCCCGGGAGCAGGCCGCCGACCACCGAACCGCTGCGAACCGCCGGCGGCGCGATCCGCTCGTCGAGCCCGACCGCGCGCGCCTCCGCCGCGGTGATCGCCTCCCCGGGGTCCTGGAGCGCGGCCGCCGCGATGCCGGTGAGCCGGAATGCGACGTGGTCCCACGCGGAGAGGAGCCAGGTCGCCCGGGTCAGGGCGTCCGGGCGAATCGCGCCGAGGCGGCGGGCACGGCCGAGCAGCCCGACGACCCAGCCGTGGCGGCCGATCGCCGCGGTCGCCGCAGCCGTCTCTCCTGCCGCCCGGCGGTCGAGCCACGTGATCGCCGGGGCCACCGCGCGCCCGTCGGCCGCCGTCGCGACGAGCGTCGGCCCCTGGCCGACGACGCAGATCCCCAGCGGGTCAACCGGCCCCGTCGCCTCTGCCCGGGCCAGGGCGATCCCGGTCGCGTGAACGAGCCCGGTCCACCAGGCGTCGGGCTCCTGCTCGGCCTGGCCATGGCCGCCGTCGAGGAGGAGCACCTGCGGAATGCGGGCGAACCCGCGCAGCGCGCCATCGAGCCCCAGGATCCCGACCTTGACGGCGGAGGTCCCGAGATCAACGGCGACGAGGGCACGCGGATCGACGGTCACGGGCGCCAATGGTAGAGCCGCCGGCCCTGATCTGGAACCCGGGCCGGAACCGCAGTCGCGGGGCAGGTCCCGGTTGCCTGGGCTAGCGCTCCGTCGTGCGGCGGCCGACGACCCACCACGCGACCGGGAACGCGATCCCGGCAAGGGCAAGCTTGAGGAGGTCGCCGAAGACGAACGGCAGCAGGCCCTTGCCGACCGCCGTCGAGAGGTCGAAGCCGGCCGCGGCCACAAGCCACGGGACGCCGACGAGGTAGACCGCGAGGTTCCCGAGCGCCATCGCCGTGACGGCACCGCCGACGTGGCGATCCCAGCCGAGCTCGGCGAGCCGCCCCACGAGCGCGCCGGCGACGAGGAACCCGAGGAGATAGCCGCCCGTCGCGCCGAGGACCCACCTGCCGGCGTCGCGGGCGAGGTATGTGTCGAGGCCCGAGGCGTTGCCCGCGTAGACCGGGAGGAGGAGCCCGATCGCCAGGTAGAGAGCGACGGCGAGGACGCCACGGCGGAAGCCAAGTGCGCCCCCCACGAGCAGGACGGCGAACGTCTGGGCAGTGATCGGCACCGGCGAGACGGGAAGCGTCACCCGGACGTCGCCGGGAAGGGCGATCGTCTGGCCGGCGAGGACGACCTGGAGGTTCGCGGTGAGCGCGATCAGGATGGCGCCAGCCACGACAAGAGCGACGTGGCGGGCCCGCGAACTGAGCCGCTCACCGATCGCGACGGGAACGAGGAAGTCGCCGATCGTGATCCCTCGCTCGGCAGCGGGCAGCCGGTTGAGGCGCTCGGTCGCGAGGGACATGCGGGCGGATCTCCTGCCGAACGGCCGACGGCCGCTTCCTCCCGAGTCTACCAGCGGCGGCGTGCGGGGGACGGGCGACGCGGGGCGCGTGACCCGGGGGCGCGCGACACGCCGCGACAGCTCAATCGCGGCCGAGCGAGCCGACGATCTCCAGTCGTGACGCCAGCCGTGCCGGGTAGATCGACGCGAGGACCGCGAGGACGACGCCGCCGCCCAGGGCAAGACCCGCGACGGCCCAGGGAGGCTCGAACACCGCCCCGCTCCCGCCCCCGAGCCCCACGAGAGCGACGCCCGCGAGGAGGCCGGTTGCGACGCCGAGGATCGCCCCGACGATCCCGAGGATCGCGGCCTCGAGGACGACGAGACGCCGGACCTGGGCGCTGGTCAGGCCGGTCGCCCGCAGGACGGCCAGCTCACGGATCCGTTCGAGGACGTTCATCGTGAGCGTGTTGACGATCCCGAGCGCGGCCACGACGAGGGCCACCGCGGCGAGCGCCGCGAAGAGCGCTGCGCGCCGGTCGATCGACGCGCCGATCGCACCGGCCGCCCCGCCGAGGGAGGTCGGCTCCAGGGCAAAGGAGCGAGCCGTCTCCTCCACGCTTGGTCGTGCTGCTTCCTCCATCGCCGGGTCGAACCGGACGGCGAAGGCGTCGGCGCCCAGGACGCCGAGCCGCGCCGCGTCGCGCCACCCGACGAGCAGCGCCTCGCCGCCGTCTCCGGGGATCGTCCGCTCGGCGATCGCGACGACCCGGAGCTCCACGGGGCCGGTGCCGGAGAGCAGCGCGAGAGTGCTCCCCGTCTGCAGGCCACTGCGGTCGGCGAGGCTGCGCGGGACGATCACGGCCCCCCCGGCATCGAGCGCGGCCAGCGCCGTCGGCCGATCGCCCTCGGCGAGCTGGAGCCGGTCGGCGGCGAGAAGATCCGCCCCGACGACCGCGGCGGCATCGGCGCGGGATCCTTCGAGGGCCACGGAGAACCGTCCGATCGGGCTGACGCCCACGACCCCCGGCACCGCGGCAAGTTCGGCCGCGACCGGCTCGTCGGAGCCCACCGGCCGGATCGAGGTGAGCAGGAGGTCCCCGGGAACCACCTCGGCCAGCCAGGCCGTCGTCGCCCGGCGGGCGGACCCCGCGACCCCGCCCAGCGCCACGATCACGGCGAGGGCCACCGCCAGCGAACCGACCGTCAGCGCGGTTCGGCTGCGATCGCGAACCAGCGATCCCCTCGTCAGGCGCTCCTCCACGCGAAGGAACGGCGCGGCCACGAGCCCGACCAGGCGGGCGAGCGGCCCCGCCACGAACGGGGTGACGAGGGCGATCCCGAGGAGAAGGGCGAAGACGGCGAGCGGGCGGAGCAGCCCGTTCCGCCCGGCGGCCGCGCCCGGCCAGAGGGCCAGGCCGACGATCCCGACGACGGCGAAGACGAGGAGGAGCCAACGCAGGCGCGCCCGGAGCACGGCACCCTGGTCGAGGCGAAGGCCCAGTGCCGCCACGGGGGAGATCCCGCTCGCCCGGAGGGCCGGCTCGACGGCGGCCGCAGCGGTGACCGCGAACCCGAGCACCGCGCCGAGCACGAGCGTCGCGGGCTCGACGACGAGCTCGTCGAGGCGAACGCCCGCGCCGCCCGCCAGGATCAGGACCGCGCCCGCGGACAGGGCGACGCCGGCGAGCACGCCGAGCGCGATCCCCGCGGTCCCGAGATGGATGGCCGAGAAGAGCACCATGAGGATCACCTGCCGGCGGGTCATCCCGGCCGCGCGGAGGAGGCCGACGTCGCGGACACGCTCCGCGACCGTCATCGAGAGCGTATTGAAGATCAGGAACGCGCCGCCGAACAGGGCCACGGCCGCGACAAGGGCAATGGCGACGCGGATCTCGATCGTCGCCGCGTCGAGCGCGGCGACGATCCCGGCGGGCGTGCTGATCGTGTACGGCTCCAGGTCGAGCCGGCGCTCGAGCTCCGCGATGACGGTGCCCGGCTCGACCCCCGGCTCGACCACCACGTCCACGGCCGAGACCCGGTCGGTTGCGAAGAGCCGCCCGGCGACCGTGAGCGGAACGACGACGCTCCGGCCCGCCGGGTCGGGGTCGCCGGGCGACGCGGCAAGAATGCCGATCACCTCGAGGTCGAGCGGACCGCTCGCGGGATCGCCGAGGAGCGTGAGCACGGAGCCGACCCGGAGGCCGTCCTCGTCGGCAAACCGCGTCGAGACGAGGGCCACGAGGTCGTCGCCGACCGCGAGGAGCCGCCCCGCCGCGAGGGTTCGATCATGGATCGCCACGTCCCGCGCCGGGTCGACCCCCGAAACCGTCACCGGTCCGGATGCGGACGGCAGCGCCGGGTCCGGGAGCGGGTAGGTCCGGCGCACGAGGACGGGGGCGGCCGCGGCCACGCCGGGGGTCGTCGCGATCGTCCCGACCGATCCGACGGAGAGTCCCTGCTCCTCGAGGGCGTTGACGCGGAGGTCGGCCCGGCCGAGGAGGTCGCGGGCGCTCCGCTCCACCGCGGCGTCGAGACCGGCGTTGAGGACGAGCCCGGCGACGAGGACACCGGTGCCGAGGGCGATCCCGAGAACGGTCAGAACCGTCCGCAGGGGCCGGGCGACGAGGCTGCGCCGGGCGAGCGCGTTCGCGGCGCGCACGTCTCAGAGGCCCAGGGCCGCGAGGCGGACGATGAGCGCCCCGGCCGCATGGTCCTCGCGTCGGCCGAGGGTGATCTCGTCGAGCACGGCCCCATCGCGCAGGACGAGGACCCGGTCGGCATACGCAGCCGCCTTCGCGTCGTGGGTGACGAGGACCACCGTCTGGCCCCGCTCGGCGCAGAGCCGCCAGAGCATGTCGAGGATCTCGGTTCCGGTCGCGTAGTCGAGGTTCCCGGTCGGCTCGTCGGCGAGCAGGAGCGCCGGCCGATGGACGAGGGCCCGGGCCAGGGCGACCCGCTGCTGCTCGCCGGCGGACAGCTCGTCGGGTCGATGGCGCTCCTTCCCGGCGAGGTCCACGGCGGCGAGCACTTCCTCGATCGCCGCCGACTCGGCACGCCCGTTCGGATCACGCCCGGCAATGATGAACGGAAGGGCCACGTTCTCCCGGACCGAGAGGATCGGGACGAGGTTGAAGAACTGGAAGACGAAACCGGTCTTGCTGCGCCGGAGCTTCGTCGCGGCATCGTCGCCGAGGCGGCTCACGACCTCCCCGTCGAGGTCGACCTCGCCGGCCGTCGGCCGGTCCAGGCCCCCGAGGAGATGCAGCAGGGTGCTCTTGCCCGATCCCGACGGGCCCATCAGGGCCACGAACTCCCCGGGCTCCACCGCGAGCGAGACGCCCCGGACGGCCTCCACGGTGGTTCCGCCCATCCGGTAGCTCCGGGCCACGTCGCGGGCCTCGAGGATGGGCGGCATCAGGCGGGACCTCCGGGGGTGGCGGTGCCGGAATGCACCGCCGCGGGGCGAGTGTAGCGCCGGGGCTGCTCGTCGCAGGCCGCCGGTCGGGCGGCCGCCGTCACGATCCGAAGAGCAGCTGGAGGATCGCGCCGCCGAACCCCTCGAGGAATCCCGGAGCCGGGTCGGGGAGACGGGTCGGGTCGTCAACGCGGAAGGAGCGCCAGATCGCCGTGGATCCCACGGCTGCCAGCCCGGGGGAGCCGTCATCGGGCTCGATGGGGACGAACGGGGTCGGCGACGGGGTTGGTGTCGGCGTCGGAGCGGGGGTCGGCTTCGGCGTCGGGCGCGGAGTGGGGCGTGGGGTCGGCTTCGGCGCGGGACGCGGAGTCGCCTGTGCTGCCGGCTTGGGTCGCGCGGTCGCCCTGGGCTTGGGCTTCGGTTTCGCCGTGGCAGCAGGCTTGGGCTTCGGCTTCACGGTGCTCGCCCCACCGCAGCGATCGGCGAAGAGGACCGTCCACATCTTCTTGCCGCCGGCGCCCTGGTAGGCCCCGATCCCGATCACGTCCCAGGCCTTGCCGAGGATGTTCGCGCGGTGCCCAGCGGAGCGCATGAACTGGGCGTGGACCGCGCGCGTCGCCGAGCTGTCGGGGAAGGAGTTCCAGCCGATGTTCTCGCCTGCCACCCGGAAGCAGTACCCGCGGCTTTGGAGGACGTCGAAGACCGAGCCGGAGCCCGGGATCGAGTGACTGAAGTAGTCGCGCTTGATCATGTCCTTGCTGCGCCAGCGGGCGATCGAGCTGAGCGTCCCGTCCACCTTCAGGGATCGGAGCCCCGCGCTGGCGCGCGCCTGGTTCGTGAGCCGGAGGAGCTCGGACTCGGACGATCCGCTGAAGGCGTTGGGATCCCAGGCGGCGACCGGCGACGGTGCCGCGAAGACGCCGAGCGTCGTGGCCAGGAAGACGGCAGCGATGAACGCGCCGAGATGGGCCAGGGGGCTGCGCGAGACGAGCGGGTGGGCCACGCCCGGACC
This sequence comes from Candidatus Limnocylindrales bacterium, assembly GCA_038252055.1. Lineage (GTDB taxonomy): Bacteria > Chloroflexota > Limnocylindria > Limnocylindrales > CSP1-4 > CTSoil-043. Next base: position 986 of record JBBSAS010000083.1, on the reverse strand, counting down.
CTACGCCCCCGCGGGCCGGGAATCCGTCGCGCGATGGTCCGGTCGCGGCCCGGGACGGTGGTCCGGGTGCGGGGCCGGATGAGCACTCCGATCCGCGGCGGGGCCGGCCCAGGTCCGCGGCGCGCCTCACGCGGCCCTGACCCGCGCCCGGCCGCCGCCGCGTCGTACCCTACCGGCCATGGATGCTGGATTCGTCACCCTGTTCCGTCACCACGCATGGGCCAACGACCAGGTCATCTCGGCCTGCGAGGGCCTCCCGCCCGATCACCTGGAATGGGTCACCCAGGGGACGTACGGCGGCCTCGGCGCGACACTCCGCCATCTCGTCGAAGCCGAGGAGCGGCTTGTCGGGCGGCTGAGCGGCGCGGCGCCGCGGCCCGGGCCCGCGCCGGACGAACCTGATCCGCCGGCGCCGCCGGAGGCGCTCGCTCCGTCGATCCGCGTCCTGCGTCGCCGCGCGCAGGCGAGCGGCGCCGCCCTCGTGGAGCTCGCCGGCCGCCTCGGCCCCGATGAGGTCGTCGCCACGATCCACCGCGGCGTCGCCGTCCGGATGCCCGCGACCCTCGTCTTCGCCCAGGCGCTCGACCACGGCGGCGAGCACCGGACCCAGGTCCGCCACGCCCTCACGATCCTCGGCTACGATCCGCCGCAGGTCGATGCATGGGCCTGGGACGACGCGCTCCACGAGCCCACCGAGGAGTAGCGGACGACGGCGCCCGGCGGCCCGGCGGCTTCGATTGCAGGCCGCTGCCCGGCGGCCGAGGCCGCAGACCCATGGCTCGCGTATACTCCGCCCGTCCCACGCGCGCCGGCCCGCGGCCGCGCGAGCGCGTGCGGCGATGGTGGCCTTAGCTCAATCGGCAGAGCACTGGATTGTGGCTCCAGAGGTTGCGGGTTCAAGCCCCGTAGGCCACCCCACCATTTCCCACACGAAAGCCCTTCCGGGTTGCCCCGCGCTGCCACGTCCTGCCCGACGTTGACACCAT
>JBBSAS010000082.1:0-6943 GCA_038252055.1 Candidatus Limnocylindrales bacterium | reverse complement strand
GGGGCGGGGTTCGTCAGGCCGGGACGCCCTCCGGCCCCCGGAAGTGGCAGGCAACCTGGTGGCCCGGGGCGACCTCGATGAGCGGGGGCACGGTTTCCGCGCAGATCGCCGGCCCGCCGAGCTCCGCGCGGAGCGGGCAACGGGGATGGAAGTGGCAGCCCGAGGGCGGGTTCACCGGCGAGGGCACGTCTCCGGTCAGGACGACCCGGGTTCGCGGCCGATCCGGGTCGGGGACGGGGATCGCCGACAGGAGCGCCCGGGTGTAGGGGTGCTGGGGATCGGAGAAGATCGTCGCCCGGTCGGTGACCTCCACGATCCGGCCCAGGTACATCACCGCGACCCGGTCGCTGATGTGCTCCACGACGCCCATGTTGTGGGCGATGAAGACGTAGGTGAGGCCGAGCTCGCGCTGGAGGCCCTTGAGGAGGTTCAGGACCTGCGCCTGGATCGAGACGTCCAGGGCCGAGACGGGCTCGTCACAGACGACGAGGTCGGGCTCCAGGACGAGGGCCCGGGCGATCCCGATCCGCTGCCGCTGGCCGCCGCTGAACTCGTGGGGGTAGCGATGGGCGTGGTACGCCTGCAGGCCGACCATGTCCATGATCCGCTTGACCCTGGCTGCGCGCTCGCGCCCATTACCCATCCGGTGAATCCGCAGGCCCTCGCCGATGCTCTCGCCGATCGGGGTGCGCGGGTCGAGCGATCCGAAGGGGTCCTGGAAGACGATCTGCATCCGCCGTCGATGGCGTTTGAGGTCTGCCCCCTCCAGGCTCGTGATGTCCACCCCGTCGAGGGCGATCGTGCCCGACGTCGGCTCGATGAGGCGGATGAGGAGGCGCCCCACGGTCGTCTTGCCGCAGCCCGACTCGCCCACCAGGCCGAGCGTCTCGCCGCGGCGGATCTCGAAGCTGACCCCGTCCACAGCCCGGACCATGCCGACGGTGCGCATGAGGAGGCCGCCCTTGATCGGGAAGTGCTTCACGAGGTCGCGGACGACCACCAGGGGTTGCCCCTCAACCGGGCGGGGGGTCGGGGCAGGGCCGCCGGGGAGGGGAGCGCCCTCCGCGGAAGCCGCTGCGGTGCTCGTCATGCTCACGGCACGTTCTCGTAGAGGAAGCAGCGCACGTCGTGGGCGGGTCCGATCTCGCGGAGCGCGGGATGGTCGATCGTGCAGCTGGCGAGGCCCGCCTCGACCCGGGCGGCACAGCGCGGCGCGAAGCGGCAGTACGACGGCAGGCCGATCAGGTTCGGCACGTTGCCGGGGATGACGGCCAGCTCGTCGCGGATCTCGCCGACGACCGGGATCGAGCCGATGAGGCCACGGGTGTAGGGGTGCTTCGGGTCGCGGAAGAGCGTCCGGACGTCCGTCTGCTCCACGATCTCGCCGGCGTACATGACGGCGACCCGGTCGCACATCTCGGCGACGACGCCCAGGTCATGGGTGATGAGGATGATCGCCGAGCCCGTCTCCTCGCGGAGGGTGCGCATGAGATCGAGGATCTGCGCCTGGATCGTCACGTCGAGCGCGGTCGTCGGCTCGTCGGCGATGAGCAGGTCGGGCTCGCAGGCGAGGGCCATCGCGATCATCACGCGCTGGGCCATGCCCCCCGACATCTCGTGCGGGTAGGAGCGGAGGCGGCGCTCCGGGTCCGGGATGCCGACCATCTTCAGGAGCTCGAGGGCCCGCTCGCGCGCCACGCTGCGCTTCATGTTGCGGTGGATCTCGAGGACCTCGGCGATCTGCCGCCCAACGTCCCAGACCGGGTTGAGCGAGGACGTGGGCTGCTGGAAGATCATGGCGATCTTGTCGCCCCGGATCCGGCGCATCTCGTCGGCGGGCAGGGTCAGCAGGTCCCGGCCGTCGAAGACGACCTGCCCGGCCTCGATTCGGCCCGGCTTCGCCACGAGGCGGAGGATGGAGAGCGAGGTCACGCTCTTGCCACAGCCGGATTCGCCGACGAGGCCGAGGACCTCGCCCCGGTCCACGTGGAAGTCGATCCCGTCCACGGCCCGGACGACCCCGTCGCGGGTATAGAACGACGTCCGGAGGCCGCGCACCTCGAGGAGCGGCGTGCCCGACAAGCCCGTGGCCCGCAGCGCGGCGGATGGCCCGAGCTCCTCGATCTCGGCGCCGCCGGACAGCCGGGTGCGGCCGAGGGGGAAGGTCATCGGTTCAGCCTCGGATCGAGCGCGTCACGGACACCGTCGCCGAGGAGGTTGAACGAGAGGCAGGTGAGGACGATCGCGGCGCCCGGGAAGATGATGAGGTGCGGCGCGGCGAAGACCGCGTTCCGCTCGATCCCGATCATCGAGCCCCACTCCGCGAGCGGCGGCTGGGCGCCCATCCCGAGGAACGAGAGGGCCGCGACCTCGATGATCGCTCCGGCGATTCCGAGCGTCCCCTGGACGATGAGCGGCGTGAGGGCGTTCGGCATGATCCGCCGGGTCAGGATCCCGCGCTGCGATTCGCCGAGGGCCCGCGAGGCGGCCACGTACTCCTGCTCGCGGACCGAGAGGACCGAGGCGCGCATGACCCGGGCATAGACCGGCACGGCGACGATCCCGATCGCGAGCTGGGCGTTGATGAGGCTCTGCCCGAGGACCGTGACGATCGCGATCGCGAGGAGGAGGCTCGGGAAGGCCAAGACGACGTCCATGAGTCGCATCATCACGTTGTCGGTGTGACCGCCGGTGAAGCCCGCGATCGCCCCGATGATCGTGCCGAGGACGATCGCGAAGCCGACCGTCGCGATGCCGATCCAGAGGCTCACCCGGGCGCCGTAGACGACGCGGCTGAAGACGTCCCGGCCGTTGCCGTCGAGACCCATCAGGTGCTGCGGCTGGCTCTCCGGGCAGCCGAGGAGGTGGATGCACGGCGCCTGCCGGACCTTGACGGTTTCCTCGACCCCGATCATCGGCAGGTCGGGGTCATGGGTGGCGATCACGGGGGCGAAGAGGGCAACCGCCACGAGGAAGGCGAGGAAGGCGAGGCCGATCACCGCGGACTGCTGGCGCAGCACGTTGCGCAGGGTGTCCCGCCAGATGTTCGTCGGCTTCTGGTCGGCCATCGCGTCGGGAATGACGCCGGGGACGGGGTCGATCACGGTGGTCATCGGAAGCCGCGCCTCATCCGAGCCGGATCCGTGGGTCGAGGATCGCGTAGGAGACGTCGACGATCAGGTTGGCCGTGACGTAGATCACGGCCACGACGAGGACGATCCCCTGGATGACGATGTAGTCGCGGCCGGTGATCGCCTCGACGATCGTCTTGCCGATGCCGGTGAGGTTGAAGATCGTCTCGGTGAGGACGGCGCCCGACAGGAGGCCGCCGAGCGAGAGCCCGATGACCGTGACGACCGGGAGGAGCGCGTTCCGCATCCCGTGGGCGCTGACCACGCGGCGCTCCGACACGCCCTTGGCCCGGGCGGTCCGGATGTAGTCGAGCCCGAGGACGTCGAGGAGGCTCGAGCGGGTCATCCGGGCGATGATCGCCATCGGAATCGTCCCGAGCGCGATCATCGGCAGGATCATGTGCCGGACGGTGTCGAGGAGGAGCGGTCCGTTGAGGGTGAGGACCGCGTTGACGGTGTTGATGTTCGAGACGAAGTCGAGGATGCCGCGGGGCACCCCGCCGAGGCCCCCGAGGCCCCATGCCTCCGCGAGGGGGACGACGGTGGTGCCGGGAGTCAGGCGGCCCGAGGGCGGCAGGGCGAGGACGGTGTCCTTGAGGACCACGGCGAAGACATAGGCGAGGATGAGTCCGAGGACGAAGACCGGGATCGAGACGCCGAGGTTGGCCACGATCATCGTGGCCACGTCGGCGGGCGAATTGCGCCGGATCGCGGAGGCCCGGCCGAGCAGGATGCCGACGACCGTGGCGAAGACGAGGGCGTAGAAGGTCAGCTCGATCGTGACCGGCAGCCGCTCGACGAGCATGTCGGCGACGCTCCGGTTGAAGCGGATCGACGAGCCGAGGTCGCCCGACAGGATCTGCCCGATGTAGGCGAAGTACTGGACGGGGAGCGGCCGGTCGAGCCCGTACCGGATGTTGAAGGCGCCGCAGATCGCATCCGTCGCCTTCTCACCGAGGGCGGCCCGGCACGGGTCGCCGGGAATGACGCGCGCAAGGATGAAGACGAGCGTGATCACCCCGAGCAGGACGGGAATGCTGAGCAGAACGCGCCGGGTGATGAAGCGGCTCATGCCAGGTCAGGGGTGCTCCACGGATCGGGATTCGCGATGGGGGCGCCGCGTGAGCGGCGCCCCCATCGGGCTGAGCGGATGAAGGGTTGCCTACTCGGCCGGCGGCGGGTTGAGGAACCCGCCCCAGAGGCTCGGGAAGTACGTGAAGCTTCCGTCGCGCCCCTTGTGCAGCGGGTGCTCGGCATCCCACTGGACCGCGTAGGAGAGGACGACGTCGTTGGCGTCCAGGGTCGAGCCGTCCTGGAAGGCGACGTTATCGCGGAGCGTGCAGGTCCACGTCGAGAGGTCGCCGTTCGGCGTGCAGGCGGTTGCGAGAACCGGGATCGCCTTCGTGCCGCCGACCTCGAAGCCGTAGAGGGCCTCGTTGACCTGCTCGCAGACGCGGAGCGCCTCGCCGTCGGTCTCGTCGGCGCAGTAGATCCCGGCCGGCTCGCCGTTCTGGATCCAGACGAGCTGGTCACGGCCGGCGGGCTTCATGACGGCGAAGACCTCGCTCGTGAGCGGGGAGCTGTGGGCGCCGTCGACGTCGGCCTTGAAGACCGTCGCCGAGCCCGCGTGGGAGATCGGGACCATCGGGACGTTGGCCTTGATGAGCTCGTTCGCCTTCTCGTAAGCCGGTTTGCGGGCCTCATCGGTGGCTCCCGAGGCGCCCTCCTGGAGGACGGCCACGATGTCGGGGTACTTCGTGCCGAACTGCTCGCTCGACCCGGCCCCGACGTGGTAGTCGAGGAAGTTGGTGACATCCGGGTAGTCGGCACCCCAGCCGAGAAGGTGGAAGCCGTCGAGCTTGCCGGCGTCGGCGTTATCGATGAACGTGCCGGACTCCTGGACGTCGATCGTCGCGTCGATGTTCAGGTTGGCCTTGAGCTGGGCCTGGATGTCCTGGGCCACGATGACCGGCTGGGCCAGGTAGGGGCGGACAACATCGCGCAGGTGAATGGTGGTCTTGAAGCCGTCGGGGAAGCCGGCCTCGGCGAGGAGCGCCTTCGCGGCGGCCGCGTCGAACGTGTACCACTCAGGACCGACGCAGCCGTTCGGGATCGAGCACGGGGTGAAATGCGACGCGACGCTCGAGCCGGGCGGCATGAAGTTGTCGACGATCCGCTGCCGGTCGATCCCCATTGCGATCGCCTGGCGGACCTTTACGTTGTCGAACGGGGCATACGTGTTGTTCATCCCGATATAGAAGACGTTGAGGCCTTCGCGCGGGTAGAGCTTGAGGTTCGGGTCGTTGGCGATCGTGTCGAAGTCGGTCGGCCCGGGGTTGTCGATGCCGTCAGCGTTGCCCGACTGCAGCTCGACAAGCCGCTGGGCGGCTTCGGTACTCCAGCGGAAGATGACTTCCTTCGTCTTGGGGGCCTCGCCCCAGTAGGTCGGGTTGGCCTCGAGGGTAATGTGGTCGCCCTGGACCCACTCCTTGAGCTTGTAGGCGCCGGTGCCGTTCGGCGAACGGACGATCGATCCGTCGGCGGCGGCCGTCTCGAGGTAGGCGGTGTCATTGATGGCGAAGGGGCTGAACGCCACCTTCGAGAGGAACGCCGGGTCCGATCCGCAGAGGCTGAACTCCACGGTCATCTTGTCGATCGCCGTGATCGACTTGATCATCCCGGTGTATTCCTTGCCGTTGTAGGTTCCGGCCGCGCAGTCGACCTCGCCGGTGGTCGGATACGACATCGCCTCGAAGGGCGCCTCGCTCGCGGTCGCCGGGGTCGTGGCGCCGGGCGCCGGGGTCGCCGGGTTGGACGTGGCTGCGCCGCCGCAGGCCGCGACGAGAATCGCGGTGGTTGCGGCGACTGCGGCGAGACGTGCTCGCCACGGGGTTGGGGACATGCTTCCTGCTCCTCCTTCGGTTGGGTTCCGCGCTCGGCGGGGCCTCGCCCCATGGCGGCCGTTTTCCTCCCCGTTCCGCCAGGGTGCTCGCCAGCCTAGCACCGGGCGCGCCGCACCGTCACCCTCGGATCGAGGTCGGTTGCATGACCGGACGGTTTCGAAGCGCGGGCGACCGGCTAGACTCCGGGGCGTGGAGCCCCTCGTGAAGCCCCTTCGGATCGCCCTCGCCCAGCTCGCCCCCCGCCTCGGTGACCTCGAGGCGAACCTCGCGCGCCACGTCGACCTTCTCCGCGAGGCTCGGGCGGGCGGCGCGAACCTCGTCGTCTTCCCCGAGCTCGGGCTGACGGGGTACCTGCTCCAGGACCTTGCCGGCGAGGTCGCGATGCGGCTCGACGATCCGCGCCTCGCCGTCCTCGCCGCGGAGACGGCCGGTCTCTCGGCAGTGGTCAGCTTCGTGGAGGAATCCAGCGACCACCGGCTCTTCATCGCGGCCGCACTGGTCGAGGACGGCAGGGTGCGCCACGTCCACCGCAAGGTCCATCTGCCCACCTACGGCCTCTTCGACGAGCGTCGCTTCTTCGCCGCCGGCGACGCGATCCGTGCCGTGCCGTCCCGGCTGGGCGTCGGGATCGGGCTCGCGGTCTGCGAGGACTTCTGGCACCTCGGGACGGCCCAGGTCCTCGCCCTCGACGGGGCCCAGGTCCTCGTCAACGTCTCCTCGTCACCGGGTCGGGACCTCGCCGCCACGCACGCCGAGGGCCTCGGGACGGCGGCCTCGTGGCGCTCGCTTCTGGTCACCTACGCCCAGCTCACGACGACCGTCGTCGCCTTCTGCAACCGGGTAGGCGTGGACGAGTCGATCAGCTTCTGGGGCGGCAGCGAGGTCATCGGCCCGAGCGGGGAATCGCTC
>JBBSAS010000081.1:0-6990 GCA_038252055.1 Candidatus Limnocylindrales bacterium | reverse complement strand
TCCTCGTGGCCGACGAGGCGATGACGGCCGCCTTCGAGGCGATCCGCGCAGCGGGGCCGGGCCTGCCGGCCCGGGAGGTCGCGAACCTCGTCACCGGTGAGTACGGGCGCGCGCTCAAGGAGACCTCGGAGCGGACCGCAGGCGGCCTCGCCGGGCGGGCCGACGCGGCATCCCTGGCCCACGTCGTCGAGGAGGTCGTTTCGGGCCGACTGAGCCGGCTGAATGCGAAGGAGGTCCTCGCCGAGCACCTCGCCAGCGGCGCACCCGCGGCAGCGATCGTTGCGCGGCGCGACTTCGCCCAGATCTCGGACGCCGGCGCTCTCGCTCGCCTCGTCGACGACGTGCTGGCCGCGAACCCGGCCGCCGTCGCCGACTATCGGGCCGGCAAGGCCCAGGCGGTCGGGTTCCTCGTCGGCCAGGCGATGAAGGCGTCGCGGGGTCAGGCGAACGCGGGTCTCGTTCAGGTCGCGATCCGGGCTCGCCTCGAGGCGGGGGACGGCGCGTGAGCCTCGTTGGATTCGCCCTCGTCGTGGCCGGCGTCGCGCTCTTCGCGGTTGGCTTCCTCCGCGCGCGGGAGCCATGGCGGCGTTCCCAGGGGTTGCGGGCTCAGGACGAGAACTCCGAGCGATACCGCGCCTGGCGTGGCGGATCGCCCGGGGCGCGGGAGGAGAAAACCGGGGCGTCGATCGCGATGCAGCTCCTTCGCCGCCGGGCCCGGATCTGGGGCGCGGTCGCGACGGCCGGCGCCTTCCTCGTTGTCGTGGGGTTCGTCCTTGCGTTCGGGTGAGGGTGCCGTCGGCGAGCCGCCCGCCTCGTGACGGGGCGACGAAGCGCCGGGCCGCCTCTACCGCCCGAGGCGCCAGAGTCCCGCCGACAGTGGGCGGTCATGACGACGGCGGGGCCCTCCGTCATGGGCGAGCCGGGTGGCTCCTGGAGAGCGAGGATCTGGCCCAGCCGGGCGCGGTCGCAGGATTCGACTCCATGATCATTGCACGCGGCCCTGCGGGCCGTGCATACTCCACTCGAACCGGACTTCCGGCCCTCGATCGTCGGTCTGCCATGGGCGGGCGGCGATCCCCAATGACGCCCCGCGGCTCCCGGCCGGACCCCCGGCCGCGACGCGCGCGCCGCGCAAAAGGAGGAGAGTCCTTGCGCACGTCTCGTGGGCTGCTCGCATCTCTCGCAGCAGCTTCCATCCTGTTCGCCGCGTGCGGCGGAGCCGCGACCGAGGCCCCGGCCACGGCGGCCCCGGCCACGGCGGCCCCGGCGACCGAAGCCCCGACCGAAGCCCCGGCCGAGACCCCGGCGGCGGTCGACTTCAAGGCCTGCATGGTCTCCGACGTCGGCGGCATCGACGACAACAGCTTCAACGAGAACGCCTGGAAGGGCATGACCGATGCCCAGGCCAAGCTCGGCATCGAGGTGAAGTTCCTCGAGTCCTCGGCGACGCCGGACTACGAGAAGAACATCAACCAGTTCATCTCCGAGAAGTGCGACATGATCGTGACCGTCGGGTTCCTCCTCGGCGACGCCACGAAGGCCGCCGCGGCGGCCAACCCGAACACCCGGTTCGCGATCGTCGACTTCGCCTACGATCCGGCGATCCCGAACGTCGAGGGCCTCGTCTACACGACGAACGAGGCGGCCATGCTGGTCGGCTACGTTTCGGCCGGCATGTCCAAGTCCGGCATCATGGGCACCTTCGGCGGCATCAACATCGGCGGCGGCGTGACCGACTTCATGGACGGCTTCATCGCCGGCACCAACTACTACAACAAGGAGGCGGGCAAGAGCGTCCGCGTCCTCGGCGGGCGCAACCCGGCGGACCCGAAAAGCGGCACGTTCACCGGCGACTTCGAGTCGACGGACAACGCGAAGGGCATCACCGTTCCGATGCTCCAGGAGGGCGCGGACGTGATCCTGCCGGTCGGCGGACCGATCGGCGGGGGCGCCTACGCGGCGCTCCAGGAGACGCCTGCCGAGGACTACGGCATCGGCGTGGACGTCGACTGGTGCGTCTCGGCGCCGCAGTACTGCGACGTGATCCTCACCAGCGTCCTCAAGAAGATCGACGTCTCGGTCACCGCCGCCGTCGAGCGCGCGGTCAAGGGCGAAGCGTCGCAGCCCGTCTTCGTCAGCACGCTCGAGAACAGCGGCGTCGACATGGGTCCCTTCAACCAGTTCGACGCCAAGGTCCCACAGGCGCTCAAGGACGGCGCCGCCGCCCTGAAGGCCAAGATCATCTCCGGCGAGGTCAAGGTCGCGGACTACTTCGCGGCCCCGTAACCCTCGTCCGATCGAGCACCGACACGACAGGCGGCGTCCTCCGGGACGCCGCCTGTCACCTACCAGGGAGGGCAGGCAACGGTGAGGCTCGAGCTCCGCGGGATCACGAAGCGCTTCCCCGGGGTCATCGCCAACCAGGACGTCGACCTGACGGTCGAGCCAGGCGAGATCCACGCCCTGCTCGGCGAGAACGGCGCCGGCAAGACGACCCTGATGAACGTCCTCTACGGGCTCTACAAGCACGACGAGGGCGAGATCCTCATCGACGGCAAGCCCGTCACCTTCCACGACCCCGGCGACGCGATCGCGGCCGGGATCGGCATGGTCCACCAGCACTTCATGCTGGTCCCCGTCTTCAGCGTGACCGAGAACGTCATGCTCGGCGTCGAGTCGACGCGGGGCCCGCTCCGCATTCTCGACATCGCCGACGCCCGGCGGCGGGTCGCCGAGATCTCCGACCGCCACAACCTTCACGTGGACCCCGACGCCCTCGTCGAGGACCTCCCGGTCGGTGTTCGCCAGCGCGTCGAGATCATCAAGACCCTCTACCGCAAGTCGGACCTCGTCATCCTCGACGAGCCGTCGGCCGTCCTCACGCCGCAGGAGACGGAGGAGCTCTTCGAGATCATGCGGTCGCTGAAGGCGGCCGGGACCTCGATCATCTTCATCACCCACAAGCTCAACGAGGTCCTCGAGATCGCGGACCGGATCACGGTCCTGCGCCGGGGCAAGGTCGTCGGGTCGGCCTTCCCGGCGGAGGCGACCCAGGCCTCGCTGGCCCAGATGATGGTCGGCCGGCCCGTCGACCTGCAGGTCGACAAGGGCCCCGCCACTCCGCGCGAGCCGGTGCTCGAGATCGCCGGCCTCATCGTCCACGACGACCGCGAGAACGCGGCCGTCCGCGACCTCGACCTCGTGGTGCGCGGCGGCGAGATCGTGGCGGTCGCCGGCGTCCAGGGCAACGGCCAGACGGAGCTGGTCGAGGCCATCGCCGGCCTGCGCCGGACCGTGGCCGGATCGATCCGCATCGCCGGCGCCGAGGTGCGCCCCAGCCCGCGGCGGATCTTCGAGCTCGGCGTCGCCCACGTCCCCGAGGACCGCCTGAAGTCCGGGCTGGTGCCCGCCTTCACGATCGCCGAGAACATCGTCCTCAACACCTACTACCTGAAGCCGTTCGCCGACGGTGTCCGCCTCCACCGCGACGCGATCATGGCCGCCGCGACGGACCTCGTCAGCCAGTTCGACGTCCGGACGCCGAGCGTCTTCAACGCCGCAAGCAACCTGTCGGGCGGCAACCAGCAGAAGGTGATCGTGGCCCGCGAGTTCTCGCGCCCGATCAAGCTCCTCCTGGCGGCGCAGCCTACCCGCGGCCTGGACGTCGGCTCGATCGAGTACATCCACGGCCGGATCGTCGAGAAGCGCGACGAGGGGACGGCCGTCCTCATCGTCTCGACGGAGCTGGACGAGGTGCTCGCCCTCGGCGACCGGATCGCGGTGATGTACCACGGCAGGATCGTCGCGATCCTCGACCGGTCGGAGGCGACGGCCGAGCGGCTCGGCCTATACATGGGCGGTGCCATCCCCGACGGCGACGCGTACGTCGTCCCGCCGGCCGGAGCCCCTCCGGGGTCCGGGGGACCATCCGCGCCGCCCGACGTGCAGCCCGGCGCAGCGATCGGAGGGATGGCGGGATGAGCGACCAGCCGCGACCCCCCGAGGGGCTCGAGCCCCCGTTGCCCGCGGCCGAGCCGGCCGCTCCCGAGCCCACCGTCGAGCCCGAGCCCGAGGTCAGCGAGGCCGTCCCGACGGCCGCCGGGGAGCCCTCCCGGCGGGGCGCGGGCCTTCTCCGGAGGCTCCTCGTCCCGGCCCTGTCCGTCTTCACCGCGCTTGTCTTCGGGGCGTTCATCATCGTCCTCTCCGACCCCGACCTGCTCGCTCTCTGGACGTCGGACCCGCTGGCCGCGATCGGGGAGTCGCTCGCCGCCGTCGGGGATGCCTACGCGGCCCTCTTCACCGGGGCGCTCGGCAGCCCGCAGGCGTACCTCGACGCGTTCGCCTCGGGCGACATCGACCAGATCATCGCGGCCTTCAACCCGATCAGCGAGTCGCTCCTGGCGGCCACGCCCCTGATCTTCACGGGCCTGTCGGTCGCCCTCGGCTTCCGGGCCGGCCTCTTCAACATCGGCGGCGAGGGCCAGTTCTACCTCGGCGCGATGTTCGCCGGCTTTGTCGGGTTTTCGTTCCTCGGCCTGCCGTGGTTCATCCACCTGCCGCTCGCCGTCGCGGTCGGCTTCCTCGGCGGCGCCCTGTGGGGCTTCATCCCGGGCTTCCTGAAAGCCCGGACCGGAGCCCACGAGGTCATCGTCACGATCATGCTCAACTACGTGGCGTACCGCCTCCTCGACTGGGTACTGCGTGAGAGCTGGTACCAGCGGCCCGGCCGGAGCGACCCGATCTCGTCGCCCGTCGAGCCGACGGCCGTGCTCCCGCCGATCATCGAGGGCCTCCGCGTCCACTGGGGCTTCGTCCTGGCCCTGCTCGCGGCGGCCTTCGTCTCCTGGCTCCTCTTCCGCTCGACGCTCGGGTTCGAGTTCCGCGCCGTCGGCCTCAACCCGTCGGCGGCGAGGTACGCCGGGATGAACATCTCCCGCACGCTGATCCTCACGATGGCGATCTGCGGCGGCCTCGCCGGCCTCGCCGGCGCGACGGAGATCCTCGGCGTCTCGAAGGTGGTGTCGCCGGGCATCTCGCCCGGCTACGGCTTCGACGGCATCGCGGTCGCCCTTCTGGGCGGCTCGTCGCCGATCGGGGTCGTCCTCTCGGCGATCCTCTTCGGCGTCCTGCGCGCCGGGGCGACGCCGATGCAGTCGGCGACCGGCATCCCGATCGACCTCGTCGTGGTCATCCAGGCGCTGGTCATCATGTTCGTTGCGGCGCCGCGGCTCATCCGCGAGATCTACCGCATCAGAGTGCCCGAGACCACCGGCACCGAGATCATGGCCCAGGGGTGGAAGTCATGAGCGCGACGACTGCAGCCGTGCCCCGCTCCGCCGGCATCAACCGGCGCGCCCTCGGCCTCTCGATCTTCTACTTCTTCCTGGCCGCCGTCATCATGCTGGTCTTCGTCTCGGGGACGAGCCCGGACGCCCAGACGATCTTCGTCCTCAACCTCGGGACGGCGCCGATCGTGACGCTGCCCGAGGTCGCCGTCCCGTCGACGATGACGATGACGCTGATGGCGGCGGTGTGCGCCTTCTGCGGCGCAATGCAGCTGACCCGGGCCGTCGGTGCGAAGTGGGCGATCCTCCTCACGATCGCGATGATCGCCTTCATCTCGGCGTTCCTGACCTGGGCCGCCGCCGAGAAGTCGATGAACCTCGTCGGGGTCTTCCAGACGACGCTCTTCCGGGCTGTGCCGATCACGTTCGGCGCGTTCTCAGGCGTGCTCTGCGAGCGGGCCGGCGTCGTCAACATCGCGATCGAGGGCATGCTCCTCTCCGGCGCCTTCGCCTCGGCGGTCGTGGCGAGCGTCACGGCCAGCCCCTGGCTCGGCGTGATCGCGGCGGTCATCGTGGGCGGCCTGCTGGCCTGGGTCCTTGCCATCCTGGCGATCCGCTACGTGGTGAACCAGATCATCGCCGGCACGGTGATCAACCTCTTCGCGGCGGGGATGACGAACTTCCTCTACTCACGCGTCCTGGCCGGCAACCCGGATCTCAACGTGCCGCCGCGGCTAGGTCCGATCTCGATCCCGATCCTGTCGGACCTGCCGATCGTCGGCCCGATCCTCTTCGCCGGGAACTTCTTCGTCTACGCAGTCTTCGTGCTCGTGGTCGTGATCCACTTCGCCCTGTTCCATACCCGCTACGGCCTGCGGGTCCGCTCCGTCGGCGAGCACCCGCGAGCGGCCGACACCGTCGGCATCAACGTGAACTTCACCCGGTATCGCAACGTCGTCCTCGGCGGGATGGTCGCCGGCCTCGGCGGCGCGTACTTCACGATCGGGTCGACCGGATCCTTCGAGCAGGAGATGACGGCCGGCCGCGGGTTCATCGGCCTCGCGGCGATGATCTTCGGCGGCTGGACGCCGGTCGGCGCCTTCCTCGCCAGCCTCGTGTTCGGCTTCGCCGACGCGCTCCAGAGCCGCCTCTCGATCCTCGGCTCGGCCGTCCCGTCGGAGTTCCTGCTCATGGTCCCGTACATCGTGACGATCATCGTCGTGGCCGGGCTCGTCGGGCGGGTTCGCATGCCGGAGGCCGACGGCACGCCGTACGTGAAGGAGTGAACGGAGGCCGGGGCGCTGGTGCGCCGCTGGCGGCCGAGCCGGCCTCCGTGGCCGTCCGTCCAGCCAGCGCCGACGCGGGCGCTCGCGAGGGCCCGCGGCCGGTCGTCCTTGACTGCGATCCAGGTCACGACGACGCCCTTGCGATCACGCTCGCCCTCGCCCGGCCCGAGCTGCGGCTGCTGGGGATCACGACCGTCGGGGGGAACTCACCCCTCGCCAACACGACCCGGAACGCCCTCCGGGTCCTCGCCCTCCTCGGACGGAACGAGATCCCGGTCGCCGCAGGTGCCGAACGGGCATTGCTGCGCGAGAACTGGACCCCGGTCGAGTTCCACGGTGAGAGCGGCCTCGACGGCGCCGACCTCCCGGACCCGGTGGCCGCCGCTCGACCAGAAGGTGCCTTGGCGCTTACGGAAGCG
>JBBSAS010000080.1:0-7035 GCA_038252055.1 Candidatus Limnocylindrales bacterium | reverse complement strand
CCGACCCAGCCCGCCGCTGGTCCGCAGGTCTCGAGCGCGGTCTCGACGAGAACCGTCCGCTGACCACCCACGGCGCGGGCCGCGAACCGCTCGCGCGCCGCCGCGGCCTCGCCGAGCAGGACGGCGGCTCGCTCCCGGCGCGCGACCTCCGCCACCTGCCCTGCCATCCGGGTGGACGGAACCCCCGGCCGCGCCGAGTAGCGGAAGACGTGGAGTCCCGCCGGATCGAGGGCCCGGATAAACGCCAGCGACCGCTCGAACGCCGCATCGTCCTCGCCCGGGAATCCTGCGATGACGTCGGCGTGGATCGCCGCCCCGGGGATCGCGGCGCGGACCCGCTCGACCACCCGCGCGTACGCGGTCGTGTCGTAGCGGCGACCCATCCGCCGCAGGACGCCGTCGTCGCCCGACTGCAGGGGGAGGTGCAGGTGCGGCAGGCAGCGCCCGTCCCCCTCGCCGGCCCAGGTCACGAGGAGCTCGTCGTCCACGTGCTGCGGCTCGATCGAGGAAAGCCGGATCCGCTCGACCTCGGTCTCGGCAAGGACGCGCCGCACGAGGCCCGCCAGCGTGAGCGCCGAGCGGGCATGGATGCCGCGACGGCCGCGCTCCGACCAGCCGCCGTCGTAGGTCCCGATGTTGATCCCGGTCAGGACAATCTCGCGGTGCCCGTCGGCGAGGGCGTGCCGGGCGTCGGCGAGGATTGCCTCGGGGGGCACCGACCGCTCCGCGCCACGGGCGCGCGGGATGATGCAGTACGTGCAGTGGAAGCTGCACCCGTCCTGGACCTTCACGTAGGCGCGCGTCCGGCGAATGCCGCTGGCGCCGTCGGCGCCACGGCCGCTGCCGTCGCCGCCGGCGAGCAGGCACGCGACCTCGCCGAGCAGCCCCTCCTTCTCCTCGTTCGGGACGAGCCTGGACAGCGGGTCGAGCGTCGAGAAGGCGGCGGCATCCACCTGGACCGCGCACCCGGTGACGAGCAACCGGGCATTCGGGCTCGTACGCCGCGCGCGCCGCACCGCCTTGCGGGACTTGTCGTCAGCGACCGCCGTCACGGTGCAGGTGTTCACGAGGACGAGGTCGGCCGCGGCGCCCTCGCCCACGATCTCGACACCCCTGGCCCGCAGGAACCGCTCGACGGCGTCCACCTCGGCCTGGTTGACCTTGCAGCCGAGGTTCCGCAGCGACGCGGTCCTCACCGGCTGCCGGCCGGGTGCTAGGACGCCGTCTGCGCGTCGTTCCCCCACCGGGCGCTCCTCAGCCGGGTCGTCGGGCATCGAGCGCGACCCAGTCGCCTTCGGCATCCCGGCCGAGCACCGCGAGCCCCGCGGCGCCCATGGCGCGGCGAACGTCAGCCTCGCGGTCCACGAAGATCCCCGAGGCGAGGAGCCGGCCACCCGGACGCAGCTCCCGGGCCAGGTCGGCGGCCAGCGTCACGAGCAGCGAGGCGATGAGGTTCGCGGCGACGAGGTCGAACGGGCCGGCGCCCGTGGGGAGCGATCCCTGCCAGGCCCGGAGCCGGCGGGCGACCCGGTTGCGCCGGGCGTTGGCGAGCGTCGCCTCGATCGCGATCGGGTCCGTGTCCACCCCGACGAGACTCCCGGCTCCGAGGAGCCCGGCCCCGATCGCGAGGATCCCGGAGCCGCAGCCGACGTCGAGCAGGCGGGCCGCGCCGTTCCGCGCCCCGCCGCGCGCCAGCAGCCCGTCGTCCGCCCATCGCTCGATCCCGGCCAGGGAAAGGCGCGTCGTCGGGTGGAGCCCGGTCCCGAAGGCCATCCCCGGGTCCATCGCGATCACGACGTCGTCCGGCCGGCGCCGGTGGCGCCGCCAGGTCGGGCGGATGACGACGCGCCGGCCGATCCGGAGAACACCGACGTGGCGCTTCCACGCCGCCGCCCAGTCCGACTCGTGGACGACCTGCGTCTCCAGCTCCCCGATCTCGCGGAGCCCGAACGCCCGGAGGTGGCCCAACGCCTCGTCGGCGACCCGCACGGCGTTGCGGACGAGCGCGGCGTCCCGCGCGGGAACGTACGCCCGAACGGTCGCGGGAGCAGCGGGATCGACGGCGGCGCCGAGCCCCTCGTCGACGATGTGGAACCCGGGCTCCACGCTGACGCCGCCCGGGGCAACGCGGGCGAAGATCTCGCTGGCGGCCTCGACGGCCTCCGCGTCGCAGGTCACGGCAAGCTCGAGCCAGGCGTCGTCGCCGACGAGCCCGTCGGCCGCCAGGTCGCCATCGACGGGACCCCGGTCAGCGTCGGCGTCGGCCGCGGGCCGGGCCGTGGACTCCACCGGGTTCCCGACCGCCGCGGAGGTCATCCCAGGGCATCCTTGAGCCGGTCGAGGACGCCGCCCTTCGCGCCGCCGACGTTCGTCTCGCCCGAGGCGGCGGCGTAGGCTTCGAGCGCCTCGCGCTGCTCCTTCGAGAGCTTTGTCGGGATCGCCACGTCCACGAGGACGTGCAGGTCGCCGCGGGCGCCGGCCCGCCGCAGGTGCGGCACGCCGCGTCCGCGCAGGCGAAGCTCGGTCCCGGGCTGGGTGCCGGGCTTGATCTCGAGATCCTCCTCCCCGTCCGCGGTGGGGACGCGCATCGTCGTGCCGAGGGCAGCCTGGGCAATCGAGAGGTCGAGCTCGTGGTAGAGCTCGGTCCCCTCGCGGCGCAGCTTCGGGTGGGCGGCCACGTGGATCGCCACGTAGAGGCTTCCCGGGGGCCCGCCACGGGGGCCGACCTCCCCCTCCGAGGAGAGCCGGATCTGGTGGCCGTCGTCGATGCCGGCGGGCACCGCGACGCGGATCCGCTTCGTGCGCCGGGTGCGCCCCTCGCCGCTGCAGTCGGCGCATGGCGTCTCCACGATCCGCCCCTCGCCGCGGCAGCGCGGGCAGGCCACGACGTTCACCATCTGGCCGAGCATCGTCTGGCGGACGTGCCGGACCTCGCCCCGCCCGCCGCACTGCGGACACGCCTCGGGAGCGACGCCGTCCCTCGCCCCGGTGCCGGAGCACGTCTCGCAGCGGTCGAGGACCGCGAACTCGATCTCCTTCTCCGTCCCGTGGATCGCCTCGTCGAAGCTGATCCGGAGGTCGTAGCGAAGGTCGGAGCCGACCGCCGGACGGCCGCGCCGGGTTGCCCCGCCCGCGCTGCCGCCGAAGAAGGCGTCGAAGAGGTCGGAGAAGGCCCCGAAGCCGGCCTGGGCCCCCGTATCGAAGCCGGCCCCGCCGAGGCCCGCGTGGCCGAACATGTCGTAGGTCTGCCGGCGCTGTGGATCGGAGAGGACCTGGTAGGCCTCGTTGATCTCCTTGAAGTGCTCGTCGGCGCGGTCTTCCCGGTTGACGTCGGGATGCCACTGCTGGGCCAGGCGCCGGAAAGCCTTCTTGATGTCCGCGTCGGTGGCGCCGCGCTCGACGCCGAGGAGGTCGTAGTAGTCGCGCTGTGTCGTCATCTGCGTCGGGAAGTGTACGGGTCACGGCCCGGAAGGTCCGACCGGGCGGTTCGGCCGGACCGCCCCGCGTCCGTCCCACCCGATCGCCCGCCATCCCGGGTCAGTCGGTGATGGCCGCCCCGTGGTCACCGGCCGCGAGCGCTGCGCCGATGATCCCGGAGGTGTTGAGGAATGCCGCGGTCACGATCGGTGCCCGCGAGGTCAGCCATTTCGCGTACTTCGCGTGCTCCTTGCTGACACCGCCGCCGAGGATGACAAGATCCGGCCAGAACCAGGCCTCGAGGAGCGCGAGGTAGGCGCTGAAGTCGCGGGCCCACCGCTTCCAGCCGATCCTGCGCCGCTCGCGGGCCGCACCCGAGACGCTGAGCTCGCCGTCGCGGCCGCGGAACGTCACGTGGCCGAACTCCGTGGAATCGAGGAGACGGCCATCCACGAAGAGCGCGCTGCCGATCCCGGTCCCGATCGTCAGGAGGAGGACCGTGCCGGGGACGTCCTTCGCGGCGCCGAAGGAGACCTCGGCGAGGCCGGCCGCGTCGGCGTCGTTGATCAGCACGACCGGGCGCCCGAGGCGCTCCCGGAGCACGCCGCGGGCGTCGTATCCGAGCCAACTCTTGTCGATGTTGGCGGCCGTCAGGAGCGTCCCGCGTTTCACGACGCCGGGGAGGCCGACCCCGGCCGGCTGGGTGGCGTCGACGTGCCCATCGGCCGCGAGTCGGTCCACCAGGCGCCCGATGCACTCGATGACGGCCTCCGGGGTCGCCGGCTGCGGCGTCTTCTCGCGGATCCGCGGTGAGACGAGCTCGCCGGCCGCGAGGTCCACGACGGCGACCTTGACGCCGGTGCCACCGACGTCAACGCCGATTGTGCGGGCGATCGGCCCGGGAGCGTCGGCCGGCATCTGTTCGGCCGGCATCTGTTCGGCCGGCATCTGTTCCGCCGGCATCTGTTCTGCCGTCTTCGGCTCGGCCCGATCCGCCGGATCGCTTAGATCGGGCCCGGGGGCGGCGGAATCGGCGCTGGTCCTCACGCGGTGCTCCTCTCGACGAGCGGCGACGGCGAGCATACCGCGGCCGACGGTTGGCTCGATGCCCACCGTCGGACCGCCGTCAGCCCTCCCCTGGAGGCGATGGCCCTGGACCTAGACCTCCGTGAACTCGCCCTCGACCGTCTCGTCGTCGGCGGGCTCGCCGGATCCGGCTGCGTCGCCTTCGGCGGCGCCATCGGCAGGCCCGGTCCCGTCGCCGCCCTCGGCGGCGGCCGCAGCGTAGGCTGCCGTGCCGACCCGCTGGAGGACCTCGGCAAGCTCGGTCGCCCGTGTCTTGACAACGTCCACCGACTCCGTCTTGAGGGCGTTCCGGACGTCCGAGACCTTCCCCTCGACGGCGGCCCGGTCCTCGGCCGACACCTTGTCGCCGAGATCCGTGAGCGTCCGCTCCGCCTGGAACGTGAGGGCTTCGGCCTGGTTGCGGGCCTCGACCTCCTCGCGCTTCCGGCGGTCGTCGTCGGCGTGCTCGCCGGCTTCGCGGACCATCCGGTCCACGTCCTTCTTGTCGAGCATCGAGGACGCCGTGATCGTGACCTTCTGCTCCTTGCTCGTCGCCCGGTCCTTGGCCCGGACCTCCACGATCCCGTTGGCGTCGATGTCGAAGGTGACCTCGATCTGGGGCACGCCGCGGGGCGCGGACGGGAGCCCGTCGAGGATGAACTTGCCGAGGGTCTTGTTGTCGGCGGCGAACTCGCGCTCGCCCTGGAGGACGTGGATCTCGACCTGCGGCTGGTTGTCCGAGGCCGTGGAGAAGACCTGCGACTTGCTCGTCGGGATCGTCGTGTTCCGCTCGATGAGCCGGGTCATGACCCCGCCGAGCGTCTCGATCCCGAGCGAGAGGGGCGTCACGTCGAGGAGGAGGACGTCCTTGACGTCGCCCGCCAGGACGCCGGCCTGGATTGCGGCTCCGACCGCCACGACCTCGTCGGGGTTGACCCCGCGGCTCGGCTCCTTGCCCCCGAACATCGCCTTGACCGCCTCGATGACGGACGGCATCCGGGTCATCCCGCCGACGAGGACGACCTCGTCGATCGCGGACGCCGGGAGGCCCGCGTCCGTGAGCGCCTGCTGGACCGGCCCGGCAGTCTGCTGGACCAGGTCGCCGACGAGATCCTCGAGCTTGGCCCGGGTGAGAGTCATCACGAGGTGCTTGGGGCCCGACGCGTCCGCGGTGATATAGGGGAGGTTGATCTCCGAGGAGACCGCCGAGCTGAGCTCGATCTTCGCCTTCTCGGCCGCCTCCTTGACCCGCGAGAGGGCCTGGGGGTCGCCCCGCAGGTCGATCCCCTGGTCCTTCTTGAACTCGGCGAGGAGCCAGTCCATGACCCGGATGTCGAAGTCGTCGCCGCCGAGGTGGGTGTCACCGTTGGTGGACTTCACCTCGAAGACGCCCTCGCCGAGCTCGAGGATCGAGATGTCGAACGTGCCGCCGCCGAGGTCGTAGACGGCGATCTTCTCGTCGTGCTTCTTGTCGAGACCGTAGGCCAGCGACGAGGCGGTCGGCTCATTGATGATCCGCTTGACGTCGAGGCCGGCGATCCGCCCGGCGTCCTTCGTCGCCTGGCGCTGGGTGTCGTCGAAGTAGGCGGGGACGGTGATCACCGCCTCGGTGACCTTCTCGCCGAGGTAGGCCTCCGCGTCCGCCTTGAGCTTCTGGAGGATCATCGCGCTGATCTCGGGCGGCGTGTAGCTGCGGCCCTCGCCCATCTGGACCTTGATCCCGTCCGACTTCGGGTCCTTCTCCACGGTGTAGGGGACGAGTCCGCGGCTCCGCTTCACCTCCGGGTCGTCCCAGCGGCGGCCCATGAAGCGCTTGATCGAGTAGACGGTGTTCGTCGGGTTCGTGACGGCCTGGCGCTTGGCCAGCTGGCCGACGAGACGCTCGCCGGTCTTCGTGAAGGCGACGACCGAGGGAACGGTCCGCCCGCCCTCCGCCGAGGCGATCACGGTGGGCTCGCCGCCCTCCATGACGGCCACGACCGAGTTCGTGGTGCCGAGGTCGATGCCGATGATCTTGCCCATGGTTCCTGGTGCTCCTCTCGAGGATCAGTTCGTTGGGTGGGTGGTTGTCTGTGGGTGTCGCTGAGGTCGTGGGGTTTGGCTGCGGGCCCGGCGGCCCGCCGGCTCAGTTCGGGGCAGCCGAGCCGTCGGAGACTGCCACCATCGAGGGGCGCAGGACGCGGTCGCGGATCCGGTAGCCGCGCCGGATCTCGGCCACGATCTCGCCCTCCGGCCGGCCGCTGCCGGGGACGTGGCTGATCGCCTCGTGCAGCTGCGGGTCGAACGGCTCGCCGAGCGCCATGATCGGGGTCACGCCCTCGCTCTCGAGGAGGACGCGCAGCTTGCGGTCGATCGCCGCGATTCCCTCGACCCAGGGCGTCTCGCGGGCATCTGCGGGGACGTGCTCGATCGCGAGGTCGAAGTCGTCGGCGAGGGCGACGACCTTCCCGAGGAGGAACTCGTTGGCGAGGCCCAGCTGCGCCTCGCGCTCCTCGGCGGTGCGGCGGCGGAGGTTCGCGTAGTCGGCCTGGGCGCGCTGGGCCAGGGAGAGGT
>JBBSAS010000079.1:0-7091 GCA_038252055.1 Candidatus Limnocylindrales bacterium | reverse complement strand
GCGACACCGTAGAGCGAGCGGACGCTCTTCCCGTTCACGGCGCTGATCCGGTACCAGCCCGAACCGGCTTTCGAACCCGCGCAGACCGTCCGCCAGGAGGCGCCCTTCACCGTGGCGCTGACGGTGAGCGCGGCGCCCGTCACCAGCCGGACCTTCGCCCGGGACGCGGTCGTCGGGCTCGTCCGGAGGTTCACCCCGGAGCAGGCGGGCGCCATCGCCTTCGACGAGGGCGCGGCGGCGGCCACGGGAGCGGGGGCGGGCAGGGCAACGACTGCCGCGAGGGCGATCGATGCGAGCGCGACGGCCACCCGGGTTCCGGGCAGGCCGCGCCAGGCGGCACGGGTATGGGCAGGTGTCACGAAGGCCTCCTCTTGGCATCGCCAAGCCTGACCGGCCGACGAAGGTGCGCCCACGACCCGACAGGGCCAGCCCGGACCCCACCCAAAGGACTACGGTGCCGGCCGGGCGCCGCGCCGCCGTCCACCGCCTCCGTAGTTGCGCCATTGCGCAAATGCGCAAGGTACGGGTAGGATGGGGATGCAGAATCCATCCGCCCGCCCGACACGTCGTCCGCCCGCCCGACAACCCCGCCGGAGGCCCGCATGCGAACCGAGACCAGCTACACATTCGGAACACGCCTCGCCGGGGCCGTGGCCGCGGTCCGTCCCGCGGTCGAGGCAGCCCTCAAAGCCGAGGGGTTCGGCGTCCTCACGGAGATTGACGTCGCGGCGACGATGAAGGCGAAGCTCGGCGTGGACGGGGAGCCGTACGTGATCCTCGGGGCGTGCAACCCGCCCCTCGCCCACCGCGCGCTCGGCGCCGCCCCATCCGTCGGGGCGCTCCTCCCCTGCAACGTGGTGCTGCGGACCGACGGCGACGGGACGATCGTCGAAGCGATGGATCCGGCCGCGGCGATGGGCCTGGTCGGGGACCCCGAGGTGAACGCGGTCGCCGCCGAGGCGCGGGCACGGCTGCTGCGGGTGATCGATGCGCTCGAGGCCGCCGGGTGACCGGCGAAGCGGCGTCGGGCCCGGCAACCGCCCGGTCGGGCCCGGCAATCGCCCCGTCGGGTGGCTGGCAGATCGACCGCTCGTTCGTCGGCTGGTCGGTTCTCGCCTCGGCGGGCGCGATCATCCTCTTCGGCGTCACGAGCGCGATCATCCCGAACCCGGTCTTCGGCCGGCAGATCCCGCCGGAACCCTTCGCGATCGTCGTCTGGCTGGCGTCGGGCGTCCTGATGGGCCTCGTCGCGGCGACATACCTCTCACCGCCGCCCGCCGTTGCACGGCCGATCTCGATCCGCGGCGCCGATGTGGGCGCCGTGACCCCGGCCGCCTCCGAGCCCGCGAGCTCCGGGACCGGCGCCACCGTGGACCGCGACGAAGCCCGGCGCTCGCTGCTCGGCTATGCGGGCGGCTTTGCCGCGTTCCTCGCGATCGGCTGCCCCGTCTGCAACAAGATCGCCCTCGTCCTGCTCGGGACGAGTGGCGCGCTCACGGTCTGGGCGCCGCTCCAGCCGGTGATCGGGGCGCTGTCACTCGTCCTTCTCGCGGGCACGCTCGCGTGGCGGCTCCGCCTCCGGGCGCGCGGGAACGCCTGCGCCGTCGTCTGACGGACGCCGGGAGGCGGATCCGTAACAGGAACGCCGGTCAGCGATCCCGGATCGCGCCCGGGATCGGCAGCCGGGCCGGGGTCAGCCCCCCGGCGCCCGACGCGAACGCCGCGGCCATCAGCTCCTCCATCCGCTTCGCCGAGTAGGCCGGACCCTCGCGGCGGGTGAGCTGCGCGAGGACGTCGATCGGGAGCTCGTTGAGGATTGCGCCGTTCGAGTTGAAGAGGACGTGCTCGTCCACCGCGAGCCCGAACGCCGATCCCTCCTTCACCGCCTGGTAGAGGTTCCGCGGCCGGACCGCGTCGCCGACGTTGATCACGTTGACGCCGGCCGCCCGCAGCTCGGCGAAGAGGGCGGCGTCGGGGCGCGTGTGGCACGTCACGATGTCGTCGACCTCGATCGTCGTGCGCTCGAAGTTCGCATCGCGGAGGACGACCGTCGTCCCCTCGATCGACTCGACCGTCGTGCTCGTGATCACCGTGACCGGGTGCTTGTACGGCCGCGAGTGGAGGACCTCCGCGTCTTCCTGCGCGAAGCGCTTCCGCAGGACGTACATGTGGATGACCTCGCAGTCGGCGGCGAACTCGCGGTTCTCGGTGACGATCGTCAGCTCCCGGCCGATGTCGGCCAGGAAGGCGGCCGTGTCGGTGGCGGCATAGCTGTCGCCCCAGAGGAGGACCCGCGCGCCGAGCTTGCGCATCTTCCGGCCGCCCGGGTGGCATTCGCAGGCGATCTTCGGGCACGCCATCGCCTCCTCGAAGGGAACGACCCGGGAGGCGTCGCCGGCCACCTCGGGCACGTACGAGACGGCACCCGTGGCGTTGAGGACGACGTCGAAGCCGCGCAGCTCGTCCACGGTGGGAGCATGGCTGAGGCGTATCTCCACGTCGAGGTCGAGGAGCTGGTCCCGGATCCAGTCCAGGTACCAGCGCATCTTCTCCTTGCCGGGGACGAGGCAGACGTAGAGCATCGCCCCGCCGAGCTCCGCGTGCTTCTCGAAGAGGGTGACCTGGTGGCCGCGCTCCGTGGCGACGCGGGCCGCCTCCATTCCGGCCGGTCCGCCGCCGACGATCGCGACCTTCACCGGCTTCGCGGTCGGCTTCATCTCGGCATAGGCCGGGTTGCCGCAGGCCGCGTTGATCGAGCAAGCGATCTCCTTCTTCGCCATGAGCGACTCCTGCCAGCAGCCGCCGAGGCAGGAGATGCAGCGGCGGATCGACTTCACCCGGCCCATCTGGGCCTTCACCGGCCAGTACGGGTCGGCGAGGAGCTGGCGAGAGAGTCCGACGAGGTCGGTCTTGCCCTCGGCGAGGATCTGCTCGCAGTAGTCGGGATCGCGGAGGGAGTGGCTCGTGATGACGGGGATCCGGACGGCCTTCTTCACTGCCTCGGCCGCGTACGTCGCCCAGCCCTGCGGGTACGGGGGCGGGTCGAAACCGGCGCCGGGGCTCTCCTGGATCCCCATCGAGAGGTCGACCGCGGCGCAGCCGGCGCGCTCGAGCATCTTTGCGATCTCGATCCCCTCCTCGGTGCCGCGGCCGCCCTCGCACCACTCGTCGAACGAGTAGCGGACGAGGACCGGGAAGGCCTTGCCGCACTTCTTCTGGATCGAATCGACGACCGCGAGGGGGAACCGCATCCGGTTCTCGAGGCTGCCGCCGAAGCGGTCGTTCCGCATGTTGAGGTAGGGGCTCATGAACTCGGAGAGGAGGTAGCCGTGCGCGGCGTGCAACTCGACGGCGTCGAAGCCGGCCTGCTTCACCCGCCAGGCGGCCTCGGAGAAAAGGTCCACGAGCTCGAGGATCTCCACGATCGAGGCGGCCCGGATCTCCTTGCCCTTCTCCTCGGCGTTCTCGTAGATGATCTCGTGCCCGGCCGACCAGGGGAGCTTCAGGACGCGGTCGGTGGCACCGAGGGTGTTGTAGCGGGGGATCGCGCACTGGCGCCCGGGGTGCTGGAGCTGGACGGCAACCTTCGACCCGTAGCGCTTCATCCCCTCCGCGAGGCGGGCGAGGCCCGGGATGTAGTTGTCGCCGTCGGCGACGAGGCAGGTCACCGTCGGCCGCCCCGTCTTCATGTCGGGTGTCGTCGCGCCGACGATGACGAACCCCGTCCCGCCCCGCGCGATGTCCGTGTGGTGGGCGATGTCGCGCTCGCTCACCTCGCCGTCCGCATGGGACGAGCTGATGTCGGTGGGCACGTGGACGATCCGGTTGGGCAGCTCGAGGTTGCCGAGCTGGAGCGGGCTGAAGAGGTGCGGGAAGGCCATGACGAAGGGTCTCCTGGGCGCGGCGGGGCGCGGGCGGATCTCGACGCCTGATCCTCGCCCGGCGCACGGGCCCGCGGCAATGCCAGAGCGGTCCGACGGACTGGCAGAAGCGGCTGAGCCGTCCGGTCGGCGGGGGCGGAACGCTCCATGTGGCCCTGTCGGGGGCGGCTGCCGGTCCGTCAACATCGCGAACATGACTCTCGCTCCCCCACCCCGCGTGCGCCCGGGCCCGGCCTGACGATGGCCCTCTTCGTCTGGCAGCAGGCGCTCGAGCCCGACTTCCCGCTCACGATCCTCGAGCACGAGACGCGGGGCGACCAGGAACGGATGCACTGGCACGACCACCTCGAGATCGCCCTCGTCCTCGACGGGTCGGGGGTCTTCCGCTTCGGCGGGCGGGAGCATCCGGCAGAGCCCGGCGATGCCTTCTTCATCGACAACTCGCTGCCCCACGTCGCCCTCCCGGCACCCGGCGGGTCGCTGCGCCTCCTCCTTGTCCTCTTCCGGCCCGAGCTGGTGGCCGGCCCCGGCTGCCGCGGCTTCGACGCCGGGTACCTGGCTCCGTTCCGCGCCGACGAGCGCTCGTTCTCCGGCCGGGTCGCCGGCGGAACACCGTGTGCGGACGAGGTCGCCGCCGCGATCCGTGACCTGCGAGCGACATGGGCCCGCCACAATCCCGCCGAACGGCTCCTCCTCGACGCGACGTTGCGGCGCGTTCTGGCCCTCGTGATCCGCGACGGGCAGGCGCCGTGCGCGGGGGTCGCGGGGGACGAGGCCGGACCCGGCGTCGCCCGGGCCGCGGTCCTGGCCCGGGCCGCGGCCGACCGGGCGGCCGCCGATCGCCGCGAGCAGATCCGGCCGGTCCTGGCCTACGTGGAGCGCCACTGCCGCGACAGCGTGACGCTCGGCGACGTGGCCGCGGTGGTTCACGTGAGTCCGTCGCGGGTCCGCCACGTCTTCAAGGACGTGACCGGGGTCGGCTTCAAGGAGTACGTCACCCACGTCCGGGTCGCCGAGGCGAAGCGCCTGCTCCTCGCCACGGACCTCACGGTCGCAGAGGTGGCCCGCGCTGTCAGCTACACGAACCTCAACCAGTTCTACCGGGTCTTCTACCGTTCCTGCGCGATGTCGCCGGCCGAGTACCGGCGCCAGTACACGCCGGCGGGGCGAGACGAGACAGACGCGGGCATCGACCACGACGCGGAACCGGTCGGCAGCTCCCCGAGATAGGGCGAGGCTCGGGTCTCGGCCTCGTCAGGGTGCCGCCCGGTCGGTCACCGCCGCCAGAAGCGCGCCCGGACGCGGGCCGCCCGGAGCAACGGGTCGAGGGGGTTCCGACTCGGCGCCACGGTGACGCTCACCCCGCCCCGGCTGTTGGGTTCGACCGCCGCGAGGTGGTGACGGGCGCCGTTCCAGCGGATCGCCCGTGGGAGCGCGAAGGCGCGGGGCCTCCTGACCGCGATCTCGTACGTCGCGCCGCCCGCGTCGATCGTCGCGCGCAGCTCGTGCACACTGGGCCGCGGCTCGACCGGGATCCGGGCCCGCAGGAGCGTGCCCGAGCCGTCGGCGGTCGGCTCGATCACGAGCTCCCCCACCGCTGGGCCGGGGGGCTCACCGGCCGGGACGAGGCGGACCCGCTTCCGATCGGTGTCTACGGCGGGCACGGCGTCCGCGAGTCGCAGGACCGCGGTGTCGACGGTACCGACCACCGGGAGGTGGACGGCGACGTCGAGCGCCAGCCGGTCGCCGTCGAGCACCCATGCCGCGGAGACGAGCCGTGTCCCTCGACCCAGGCGGCCAGCGATCGGGCCGAGCAGCCGGTAGCAGTCGTCGGCGATCCCCGACCCGCTTTCCCGGAAGCCGGGATAGAGCGCATACGCCCGGTCGGCCTCGAGGAGCGTCGAGGGCAGGCGATCCTCGACGTCCATGCCGACGAGCTCGGCGACGGCCGCCGAATCGCGCCCGAGCACCCGCCGGTAGAGGAGCCGCTGGGGGACGGGAAGGCGCGGCTCCAGGCGCTGGAGCCCATCGCCGATCTGACGCTCGACGAATGCCGCGGTGGCCCGCGTGCATCCATCGCGGTGCGGTTCGTCCATCGCGAGGAAGCCCGCCCCGAAGATCCGGGCGACGTCCACCTTGAGGAGGCGGACCGCGAGCTCGTCCCGGATCTCGCCCGGGCCCACCCGCTCGTCGATGAGCTCGAGCGCACGCACGGCGACGCGGAGGCGGGGCTCGCACGCGGCGTGGAACGTGATGTTCGCGTCGCCCCGCCGCCGGACCGCGAAGTAGCAGTCGTGGTCCGCGAGGACCGAGATCGTCCGGGCACGCAGGAGCGCCTCGAGCGTGAACGGCATGTCGCTGCCGATCGGGAGGTCCTCGGGGAAGCGGAGCCCGTGCTCCTCGATGAGCGAGCGCCGGAAGAGCTTCGTGTTCGAGAGGGCATAGAGCGCGCCCGAACCGACGAGGCCGATCCGGGGCTCGGTGCTCCGGAAGACGGCCCGGGGGACGGAACGACCGTCCACGCCGACCATCCTGCCGAACACGACGTCGGAGCCGTGGAGGTCCGCCATCCCGACGAGACGCTCGAGGGCCTCCCGGTCCAGGTAGTCGTCCGCGCCGACGAAGAAGACGTACCGACCGGTGGCCAGGTCGAGGGCGCGGTTGTCCGGGGCCGCCGGCCCTCCGGAGTTCGCCTGGTGGACCACGGCCACCGTCCCCGGATGCCGGGCCGCGAAGGCGTCGAGCTCGGCGCCGCTCCCGTCGGTGGAGCCGTCGTCCACGGCGACGATCTGGATCCGCTCGATGCCGATCGTCTGCTCCGCGAGCGATGCCAGGCAGGCCCGCAGGTACGGCATCGCGTTGTAGGCGGCGACGATGACGGTGACGTCGGGTGCGCTCATCGCCGGACGAGACCGAGGAGCTGCGCGTAGACGGCGTCGAGGCGCTGCGCCTGGGGCCCCCATGTCCACTGCTCGAGGAGGCCGGGGGCCTCGTACGCGGCGCGGTAGCGGGCCGGATCGGCCAGCACCGCCCGGACGGCACGCACGTAGTCTCCGACGTCCTCGGCCCGGAAGACCTCGCCCTGCCCCGTCGAACGGACCATCGCCGCCATCGTCCGGACGTCGCTGACGACGATCGGGAGCCGGGCGTGGGAGTACTCGAAGAACTTCGTGATCAGGGCGATCTCGTGGTTCGGCCAGTGGTGGATCG
>JBBSAS010000078.1:0-7170 GCA_038252055.1 Candidatus Limnocylindrales bacterium | reverse complement strand
TCGCGCATCTGGGGGGCGCGTGCTGTCCGCCAGCGGAGCGCGCGACTGTGCCGCTCGTCACCCGACGTCGGGTGGCGCGACGAGGTCGTCGCCCCAGACATCGCGGGCCGCCCGGAGGACCGCGGCGCTCTCGGCGTCGGCAGGAGGAGTCGGCTCCGGTTCGAGGTTCGTGGCGACGCAGCGCACGCTCACCGGATGCCCGAGCACCTGGCCGAGCCGCTCCTCGAGCGTGGCCCGACGACGGTCGGCGACGTCGCGGAGGAAGAGCTGGCTCTCGGGGAAGCCGAGCGTGACGACGGCGCCGTCCACGGCGATCGGCCGGCAGGCCTCGATCAGCGGCTTCGTCGGTGGATGGCGGCTGACGAGGGCCACGATCTCCGGCCAGCGGTTCCGCAGGTCGGCGAGGGGGTCCGGCTCGGCCCCGGCAGCAGGGACGTTCGGGGGCTCTGCCGTGGGTCCAGAGGCCGGCTCGGGCACGAGCGGGTCCGGGGAGGTCGATGTCGGGTCGGTGGCGGCGGGAGGGGCGTCGGATGTCGACGGTGGTGGTGCGGCGGGGGACGTCGGTGACGACCGCCGGCGCGGGGGCGCAGGCGGTGGTGCGGCCGGCTGGGACGGGATCACGGCCGGCTGGGACGGGATCACGGCCGGCGAGAGGGTCGGGGCGGCGACCGGGGCCGGCTCCGATGTAGCCGTGGCCCGTGGCGCGACGGCGGCGGGGAGGTCGATGTCCGCAGTGGCCGGCAGTGCCGGCGCGGCATACCGAGCCTCGAGGACGGCAAGCTCGAGGGCCAGGCGAAGCCCTCCGGGGCCCGGGCGAGATGGGTCGATCGCGGCAAGCCGGCGTGCCGCCGCGGCAACCGGCCCGGGACCGAGCGCCGCGAGCGCGTCACCGGCGACGGATCCCGACAGCGCCGCGTGGAGCGACGCCCGGAGCGCCTCGACGACCTGGTCGGTGAAGCTGCGAAGGTCCCGGCCCGCGTCCTCGAGGGCGTCGAGGGCCACGATCCCGGCCACCGCATCGCCCGTGGCGAGGGCGCTCGCGTAGGCGGCCACCATCTCCGCGTCGGCGAGGCCCAGGAGATCGCGGACCGCGTCGGCGGTGAGGAGCTCGCCGCCCGCCGAGAGGAGCTGGTCGAGGATCGATTCGGCGTCGCGCATCCCGCCGTTCGCCAGGCGGGCGACCAGCTCGACCGCCTTCGGCTCGGCGGCCCGGCCGTCGGCCTCGAGGATCCGGCGGAGCTTGCCCTCGATGAGGGGGAACGGGAGCGGTCGGAAATCGAAGCGCTGGACTCGCGAGAGGACCGCCGGGCGGATCCCCGAGGGGTCGGTCGTGCAGAAGATGAAGAGCACGTGGGGGGGCGGCTCCTCGAGCGTCTTGAGGAGGACGTCCCAGCCCTGGGCGATCCGCTGGACCTCGTCAACGATGAAGACCTTCGTCGGCAGGTCGGCGGGGGCCGTGTAGATCCGCGGCAGGAGCTCGCGGATGTCGTCCACCCGGTTGTTCGAGGCGGCGTCCATCTCGATGACGTCGAGCGCCCGCCCCTCGCGGATCGCGTCGCAGCTCGGGCAGCCGTCGCAGGGCTCGCCGTCGGCGAGGTTCGGGCAGTTGACCGCCTTGGCGACGATCCGGGCGAGCGACGTCTTTCCCGTCCCGCGCGGCCCGACGAAGAGGTAGGCGTGAGCGGAGCGGCCGGTCCGGACTGCGTTGCGCAATGTCGTGACGACGGCGTCCTGGCCCACGACCTCGTCGAAGCGCTGGGAGCGCCAGCGGCGGTAGAGCGCCTGGTGGGTCGGGGTGGAGCTCACGCGGCCTCCTCCGGGCGCGGCAGGATGAAATGCCGTGCACCCACCGTCGATCGTCGCGTCCCCGGGCCCTCCCGGATGAACGGCTCAGACCAGGCCGTGCCGCGGCACCCGGCGAACCTCGCTTAGCGCTGCTTCCTTCCGGACCTGACGCGATTCACGTGCCGCCACTGCGCGGGACCCGGTCCTCGGCGCCGTCCAGGCGGGCGGCATTCGAAGACACTGACCTCGGGTGGGAATTCAGCCCTGCTGGAGCGGATTGCAGGTACAGGGCACCGCTAGTTCCCCGCCTAGCACGGCACGGGGATCATAGCAGGGGGTCTCGGAAAGGGATGGCGGAGAGGGAGGGATTCGAACCCTCGATGGGTTGCCCCATACCGCATTTCCAGTGCGGCGCCCTAGGCCTCTAGGCGACCTCTCCGCGGGCGGTGGGCGGCGGCGGGTGGCGGACGGCCCGGGCCGCCGAGTCGGAACGGGAGTGGCGGAGAGGGTGGGATTCGAACCCACGGTGCTTTCGCACACCGCTTTTCGAGAGCGGCACCATCAACCACTCGGACACCTCTCCGCCGGGGAGGATAGCAAACGAGAACGGGCCCCGGGGAATCCCCCGTCCGTACCGGTCGTCGGCCGGCGGCCTCGTCGCCGGCCGGGACCCCTCAGGGCTCGCGCCGGACCGACGCCTCCTGGAGCTCGGCCGCGTCGGCGCGGAGGATGCCGCTGATCAGGTCCACCCGCCGCGGGAGGTCCGGGTTGTTGGCCAGCTGGACGACCGACCCGGCGGCCCCCGAAACGGGGTCCGGCAACGCGTAGACCAGGCAGTCCGCGTCGGCCTCCAGCATCGCGCCGACGCACATCGGGCACGGTTCGACGACCGTGAAGATGGTGACCCCGGCAAGGGAGCGGGTCCCCAGCCGTTCGGCGGCCTCGCGGAGCGTGACGACCACGGCGTGGGCGGTCGGGTCGTTGTGGGTGAGGACCTCCTCGTGGCCGCTCGCTACGAGGGCCTCCCCGAGGACCGCGGCGGCGCCGCGGGGACGCTCGCCAGCCTCCAGGGCGGCGCGGGCCTCCGCGAGGGCGGCACCCATGAACAACTCGTAGTGCATGCTGACAGGATACCGCCGGCGCGGCGGATCCGGCTACGGGTTGGCTACGGACAGGAAGCGCGCGGCGGCGCGGCCAGTCCCCGGTCGGCGGCCCGGTCGGGGCACGGCGACGGAGAGGAGCAGGCGGTGAGCATGGACCTTCGGCAGCGGCTGGCGATCCCCGCGGAACGGCTCGACGACCTCAACGGGTTCCTCGTCGATCCCGATTCCCGGCTGGTGAACGACCTGCTGGCCGTCGTGGCCCGCTACGGCACCCCCGAGGAGATCAACCGCAAGGCGCGCGAGGCGGCTGCGCTGCCGGCCCTCCTCGACCGCGTGCGAGCGACCCAGCCGGCCTATGCCGAGGACCTCGCCTGGCTGGCCGAGCAGCGCGATCGCGGCGCGTTCGTGAGCCTCGCCGACTACCGCCGCGGCGTCCTGGGTCCCGACGCCGACACGACCGCCTCCCGCGACGACCTGGCGGTGACCCTGGAGATCAGCTCGCTCCAGTACTTCCCGTGGGTGATCGCGGCCGCCCGGCGGGCGATCGACGAACGTCTCCTCCTGCCCGGCCGCTGGATCCGCGTCCGGAAGATGCAGGAGCAGGAGGACGACGGCGACCTGCCCGCAGTCGCGGCCGCGATGCAGATCATCGGGGCCAGCGTCGTCGAGACCCTCGACACGAAAGGGACCGACGGATCGAACATCCACCTCGACGGCCCGGCCACGATCACCGGCTACTTCGGCGGGGTCGGCCAGCCGAACGATCACCCGCTCCTCTGGGCCGACGAGCTCCTCCACGTCTACACGACGTACGGCGTGCGCCAGGTCCTGAACCTCAACCCCGGGACGGTCCTTGTCGGCTACCTCCTTTACCGGCTGGGAATCGACATCGGCTTCAAGATCTCGGTCTTCATGGGGAACGACAACCCGTTCGCGGCGCTGTGGACGCTCATCGGGGCCCGGCTCTTCGCCCGCGAGGACGGCTCGACGCCGCTCGTCGGGTTCAACTGGAGCAACTCGGTGACGAACGAGACCCTGGAGATCAGCGCCGAGATCCGCCGGGCGCTCGGGTTCGAGGAGGCCGTCCGCTTCGAGCACCACATCACCGAAACGTGGAAGAGCATCGTCCGCCAGCCGTACGACCGGCGCGCCGAGCTCGTGGCGCTTGCCGACCACGTGGCCAACATCTCGGCCAAGCACGAGGGTGGCGATCCCGCCGTGGACGCCGCCCGGGCCCACCCCTCCGACATCCTCGACTACTTCCGGGACAAGTCGGAGGTGATCGCGAGCGGCGATTGGGACGCCCTGGCCCTCAACTTCATGGACAAGCTCGACGCGACGAACCACACGGCGCGGGCGCTGACGGAGCACGGCCTGGGCTTCATCGCCGCGCGCAAGCTGCACCGCTGAGGGCACCGGACGGCACGGTCCAATCCAATCGGCGTGATCCCCCGAAACGGGTGCACCAGGGCCCACTGAGGAGGCCCGGCACTTGGAGGCTCGATCGCCATGCGCTCCCGACGCATCGTCACATCCCTGCTCGCCGGCGCGCTTCTCGCCGGCGCACTCGCGGTCCCCGCCGCCGCAGCCCAGCCGATCACCCCGGCGCCGGGCTCCGTCTACGCCGTTCTCGCCGCCGACGACGGCTTCGACCGGAACGGCCGCGACTACGACATCCTCGAGGCCGCCGCCGAGGCCGTGATCGGGGCGAAGCCCGGCAGCACAGTCGCCGCGCTCAACAATCCAGACGCGGCCCTCACCGTCTTCGCGCCGAACGACAATGCCTTCCGGTACCTCGTCTTCAGCCTGACGGGCCGCTGGTACTGGAGCGAGGCGACGGTCCTCAACAAGCTCGTCTCCGCGGTGTCGGGGCTCGTCGGACCTGCCGCGACGATCGACACGATCGAGGCCGTCCTGCTCTACCACGTCGTTCCCGGGAAGGTCATGTCCTCGGCCGTGCCCGGTCTCGATGGCGCCACGATCGCGACGGTTGGCGGTGGCACTTTCAGGATCGACGTGAACCGCTGGTTCGTGAGCCTGCGGGACAAGGATCCCAACGCGCTGAACCCGACGCTCGTGAAGTCCGGGCTTGACATCGAGACGGCGAATGGCAAGAGCGTGATCCACACGATCTCGCTGGTGCTCCGCCCGATTGACCTGCCGCGCGGCTTCTGACCGATCTCGACACCTGGCAAGACGGCCCTCGGCGCGATGCCGGGGGCCGTTCTTCTTTTCGCGAGTCGGTGGCAGCCGAGCGTGGCCGGCTTCACGCCGTGGCGCTATCGCCCCTGGAGCGAGGGTGGCCGTTGCCAACCTGAATGCAGGACCGACCGCCCGGCGCCCTCTGACGGTGCGGGGGCGGGCGGCGAACGTGGGGGAGGCCACGGAGGGAGTGGCGCGCCCGGCGGGACTCGAACCCACGACCTTCAGGTCCGCAACCTGACGCTCTATCCACTGAGCTACGGGCGCCTGCACGAAGGCTGGCGGAGAGGGAGGGATTCGAACCCTCGAGGCAGGTTACCCCACCTGGCGGTTTAGCAAACCGCTGCACTAGGCCTCTATGCGACCTCTCCGGGCCACGGCGCCGCGCATTCTACCAGAGGGAAACGGGGATCCGGGCCGGACAGGGCGGCAGGGCCCGGCCGCGGGCAGGGGCGGAGTGCGGGGAGCGGGCCGGGGCCGCGGGGGAGGGCCGGCCGCGGGGGGCGGGTGGCAGCGCTGACCGCGGAGGGCGGGGTCGCGGTGAAGCGCCGCCCGCGGGGGTGGGGGACTTTCCTGGCACGAACGATCCGTCGGCCCCACGGGTGGTTCCGCCGCCGATCGTGCCGGAAACCGTCGTCCCGCGACGAGCGTGGGCCGGGCGACGGGCCCAGATGCCGGAAACCGTCGGCACACGACGCCCTCCGGCGCCCGGGCTCGGCCCAACCGTCCGGTCTTGCTCCCCAGGAAAGGCCCAGCGCCGAACCGTCGGCGTAGGACGGATTTCGACAGGTCGGGGCCCTCGATGGGCGGGTTCGTTCGCCCCACGACGGATTCGTGGGGGTCGGCGCGGGCCGCGGCGGCCGGAACAGCCGCGGCGGCCACAACAGCGGCGGCGGCCACAACAGCCGCGGCGGCCGGAACGACGGTGCGCGGCAGGATCGGCCCTGGGAGCGGGAGGGCGCCAGCTCCAGGGGTCGCGCGGGGGCGTCCCGTTGACACGGCGGTCCGGGGACCGCTATGGTCGCGGAGTCGTGAGCGAGTTCTACTTCTCCTTTTCCGGCCCGGCATGACCTGCACCGGAGCGTGAGCTCCGGGGAGCGGGACGTGCCGGGTGCAAGCAGGGGCCGCAGGACCTCTGCTTTTTTGTTGTCACGGAGCACGATGATGAGGGCGACCACAATCGGCCGCCGAAGCCGCCGGGAGGCGGTCGGGATACGAGGCGAGGCCAGATGTTCGTCGTGATGACGGTCGGGGCGACCGAGGAACAGCTCAATGCAGTGCGGGGCGCCGTCCTCGAGGAGGGCCTCACCCCCCATGAGAACCGCGGCGGGGTCCAGGTGGTGGTCGCCGTCCTCGGCGAAGGCGGCGACTGGGCCGCCCGCCTCGGCGAGCGCCTTGCCGTCCTTCCCGGCGTGGCATCGGTGACGAAGACCACTCGGCCGTTCAAGCTCACCTCGCGCGAGTTCCACCCCGAGGACACCGTGGTCCGGGTGGGCGACGTCGCGATCGGCGACGGGTCGCTCGTCCTTGCCGCAGGCCCGTGTGCGATCGAATCCCGCGAGCAGCTCTTCGAGACCGCCGACGCCGTCGCTGCCGCCGGGGCGACGATCCTTCGCGGGGGCGCCTTCAAGCCCCGCACGAGCCCGTACTCGTTCCAGGGCCTGGGCCTCCAGGGCCTTCGCTTCCTGGCCGAGGCGCGCGAGCGGACCGGCCTGCCGGTCGTCACCGAGGTCATGGAGCCCGGCCAGGTGGAGCACGTCGCCGAGTACGCGGACATCCTCCAGATCGGTGCCCGCAACATGCAGAACTACTCGCTGCTCATGGCCGCCGGCCGCGTCGGGCGGCCCGTGCTCCTCAAGCGTGGCCTCTCGGGGACGATCGAGGAGTGGCTCATGGCCGCCGAATACGTGATGTCGAGCGGCAACCCCAACGTCATCCTCTGCGAGCGCGGAATCCGCACCTTCGAGACCGCCTACCGGAACACCCTCGACGTCACCGCGGTGCCGCTCGTCCACCAGCTCACCCACCTCCCCGTGATGATCGATCCGTCGCACGCGGCCGGGAAGCGCTGGCTCGTCCC
>JBBSAS010000077.1:0-7189 GCA_038252055.1 Candidatus Limnocylindrales bacterium | reverse complement strand
GCGTCGTTGATCGAGGAGCAGACGACGTCGGCCGCCAGGAGCGTCCCGGTCGCGGCGCCCTCCGGGCCGAGGATGGCGATCCCCAGGCGCGCCCGCCGTAGCATCGCCTCGTCGTTGCGGCCGTTCCCGATCGCCACCACCCGGTCGGCGCCGAGGCGCTCCACGCAGGCGACCTTCTCGTCGCCGTTCGCGATCGTCGTCACGGTGACGTCCAGGCGCGCGGTCAGCCGTTCGACGCTCCCGAACGTGTCGGCCGTGAGGAGGTGGAGGGCCAGGTCGTCCACGAGCAGCTTCAGCCGCTCGGCCACGCCCTCGATGAGCCGGCCGTGGTCGGAGAGCGTGCCGTTCAGGTCGAGGACGAGGTGCTCCAGCTCGAACGGCTGGCCGTCCCGGAGATCGACGGATCGCATGCGCAGATCGTAGCCCGCGGGCGTGGGGCCGCGCGCCGCGCGTCCGGGGCCGGACAAGAACCGGTCCGGGGCTGACACGACCCAGACCGATCTACGGCAGCGTCACGAAGCCGGCGGTGCGGAAGTCGGCATCGATGGCGACCGCCCGGTCCAGCCCTTCGCGGCGCATGAAGGCGAAGCTCGTTCGGTCCACGAGCGACACGGACGACCCGATCGCCTCCCGGAAGGCGGTCATCGCGACGGCATGGAGATCGGCGTCGACGGGCGCGATCTCGAGGGCCGGAAGGATCCGGTCGATGATGTCGGCCGTCACCCCGGTGCCGAAACGCCGGCGCGCGACGGCGAGGGTCTCGACGACGACGTACGCGTGCGTCGTGAGCGGCTCAGCGTGCCCGAGGGCGAACGTTTCGACGACCTCCGCATGGAGCGGGTCGTCCCGGTCCACGAGCGCAAGGATCCCGCTCGTGTCGACGAACAGGGTCACCAGCGATAGCCTGCCAGGACGTCGTCGTGCTCACGCGCGACCGAGCCCGTCCCCGACGCGGCCGAGCCGGCCACGGCCAGCAGCGCGTCGATCCGCTCCCGACGCTGAACGTCCTCGTCGGGCACGACCTGGTCCACGGCATCGCGGATGATCGAGGCGAGCGACATGTGTCGCCGGAGGGCCTCGCGGCGCAGGCGTCGCATCTGCTCTTCGGTGAGGGAGACCTGCGTGCGGATCATCGGGCGATGATAACAACTGGGGGCAATGTGATGTAGTCCGCGAGGCCTTGGGCGCGTGGCGCTGGGCGCGGCGCCGGGCGCCGCGCCCAGCGAGGGACTCAGGGTCCGGCGTCGGGCTCCTCGCGCCGGAAGGCGTCCGGCTCCTCGCGCCGGTACGGCACGTTCATGACCACCGTGTCGGGCCGGCCGAGCAAGGCCCGCCGCAGCCCCGCGGCCGACTGGTTATAGAGGAGCCGCTCCCACCAGTGGCGGGGCACGAACTCGGGGAGGACGACGAACGTGATCGGCGGCTCCCGGTCCGGTGGCCAGGAGCGGTCCAGCACCTCGAGATAGGCGAGCAGCGGTCCGGTCAGGGCGCGGTACGGGCTCTCCACGATCACGAGCGGGACACTGGGGACCTGGTGTTCCCACGCCGCGCCGATCTCCGCGGCGCGCTTCGGGTCGTCGGAGACGAGGACCGCCCGGATGTCGTCGGAAACCGTACGCCCCACGTTGACCGCCTGGATCACCGCCCGGTTGAGCCCGCTCACCGAGACGATGACCCGCTCCCGCCGGTGCGGCTCGGGCGCCATCTGGTCGGGACGCATGGCCACCTGGGCGGTCGCGGCGGCGTACTGGCGATGGACGAAGCGGAAGAGCACGACCTCGATGGGGATGAGGAGGAGGACCAGCCAGGCCCCGCTGGTGAACTTCACGCCGACGACGACGAGCAGGACCACGAAGGTCAGGCAGGCTCCGAACGCATTGATCCCTGCCCGCCACTGCCAGCCGGGCTCGCGCACGCCGAACCAGTGCCGGACCATGCCGGCCTGCGAGAGGGTGAAGCAGACGAAGACACCGACCGAGTAGAGCGGGATCAGGGCGTGGGTGTCGCCGCCGAAGATCACCAGGAGGAGCCCGGCGACGCTCGCGAGGGCCACGATCCCCCAGGAAAAGGCGAGCCGGTCGCCGCGGAAGGCGAACTGCCGGGGCATGAAGTCGTCCTGGGCCAGGATCGCCGCCAGGCGCGGGAAGGCGTTGAAGCTCGTGTTGACGGCCAGGAAGAGGATCAGGGCGGTGGCGGCCTGGAAGACGATGAAGAGCGGACTTCCGTCGCCGAAGACGGCAGCCGCCAGCATCGCGATGACCGTCGGGCCGCCCACGACGGATGGCCGGATCCCGAAGCCGTCCACCACGAAGGTGATCCCGATGAAGAGGACCCCGAGGAGGATCGCCATCGTCAGCATCGTGTTCGCGGCGTTCTTCGCCTCGGGGGGCTTGAACGCGGGAACGCCGTTCGCGATGGCCTCCACGCCGGTCAGGGCCACCGAGCCCGCGGCAAAGGCCCGCAGGACCAGGAAGATGCCCATCGGCTCCGTGCCGAGGGGGACGAGCGAGTCCGGGGCCGGCGCCGTGACGGTCCCCTGGCCGGTCAGAATCCGGAGTGCGCCGAGGCCGATCACCAGGAGCGTCAGGCCGACGAAGATGTAGGTCGGGCTGGCGAAGAAGAGCCCGGCCTCGCGCAGTCCCCGCAGGTTCGCGATCGTGATCAGGGCGATCGCCCCGAGGGCGATCTCGATCCGGAGGTCGTAGAGGGCCGGGACCACCGAGTAGACCTGCGACACTGCGGACGCCGTCGAGACCGCTACGGTCATCACGTAGTCGATGAGGAGCGCCGCCGCCGCGACGAGGCCGGCCATCTGGGAGAGGTTCTCGCGAGCCACCACGTAGGCGCCGCCGCCCGAGGGATAGGCGCGGCACACCTGCCGGTACGAGAGCGAGACGACCGCCAGGAGCCCGGCGATCGCGAAGGCCATCTGGATCGAGAGGAGCAGCGCGCCGGCGCCGGCCACGACGAAGACCCGGAGGATCTCCTCGGTCGCGTAGGCGGACGAGGAGATCGCGTCCGAGCTGAAGATCGGCAGGGCCAGCTTCTTCGGGAGGCGCTCGAAGGCCTCCTCCTCGTTGGAGAGCCGTCGCCCGAAGAGGAAGCGGCGGATCGACTCGCCGGCGCCGCGCTCGCCGGGAGCAGTGGAGGCGGCGGCCTTCGCCGTCAGCATCCCGGGTCCGGTGTAGCGGAAGTACGGGGAGTGCGGTCGATCGACCCGGACCCGCCGGTCGCCCGCCTTCCGACCCTGGAGGGGCCTCCTGCCGCCGATCATCCGGCCGCCGATCCCGCCACGCGGGGAATCCGGGCCGCCCTCGCGCGGCGGTTCGCCCGGAACTCCCTCATTCGGTGAGCGTATCCGAACGGCCGCCGCCCGTGTCGCAGACCTGCGGCTCGACGGCGCGCGCGTGAGGCGCCACAATCGGCAGGTCGCTCCCGGTACCCTGATCCGCAGGGCGTCCGCGGATGAGGCGAGGCAGGGAGGGCCGGCCGCGGATGCGTGCGCTCGTGGTGTTCGAATCGATGTACGGCAACACGTGCGAGATCGCGGCCGCGGTGGCCGAGGGCCTCCGGGCGCACCTGCCGGTCGACCTCGTCGAGGTGATAGCCGCACCGGCAGGCCTCGCCGACGATGTCGCCCTGCTCGTCATCGGCGGCCCGACACATGCGCACGGGATGAGCAAGCCCGACACGAGGGCGTCGGCCGCGGCGCGCGACCGCGAGCATGAGGTCCCCTTTCAACTCGGGATCCGCGAGTGGCTCGCCGGGTTCGATGCGTCGAGCGGGCCGGGTGCGGCTGCCGCCTCGGACGTGCCGGGTGCTGGAGACCCGTTGCCTGGGCAGGTCGCGGCAGCCGCCTTCGACACCCGGATCAAGGGCCCGGGCCTCCTCTGGGGGTCGGCTGCCCGCGACGCGATGGGCGAGCTGCAGCGGCTCGGGTTCCGTGTCGCTGCGCCCCCGGTGAGCTTCCTCGTGCAGGGGCCGCTCGGCCCGGTGCGCGACATCCTCCTCGACGGGGAGGTCGATCGCGCCCGCACGTGGGGGACGCTGCTGGGCTCGGAGATCGTGGCGCCCTCCTGACGCCGGGTACCCGCGAGGCCGCTCGGCTGGCGGCCCGGCGTGGTCTGGCGCGGTCTGGCGCGGCCTGAAGCGCCCGGGGCGGCGTGCGGCCCAGCGCGGGCGCGAGTCGAGGCCCGGCTCCGCCATCGCCGCGCAGGCGAGCTCGATCTCACCCGGAGGTGACCTTCGGCCCTTGTGGCCCGTTCGCCCGCAGGTATGCTATTGGCATATGCATGCCGACCATCACCACCACCAGCGCGGCTGGGTCCGCTCCGGAGGCCGTCGCGGCCGCTGGCTCGAGCCCTTCCTCCTGCTCCTCGTCGCCGAGGGCGAGGCCCACGGGTACGCGCTCATCGCCCGCCTCAACGAGATCGGGGTCGCCCCCGCCGAGGTGGACGTCGGGATGGCCTACCGGACGCTCCGCGAGCTGGAGGAGGAGGGCCTGGTGGCCTCGGAGTGGGTGGCAGAAGGCGGTGCGCCGCGTCGCGAGTACCGGCTCACGGACGACGGCGGGCGCGCCCTCACGGACTGGACCTCGCTGATGTGCGAGCGGGCTCGCCTGATCGAGATCTTCATGGAGCGGGCAGGACGCCTCGATCGAGGCGAAGGAGGCTGACATGGGTTGCTGGCACGGACACGGACATCGGGGTTGCTACGACTGGCCGTCGCCCCGCGGCTGGTACGGCCCCGGCTACGAGGACCTCGACGACGAGCCCGACTGGGTGCCGCGCCGTCGAAGCCGGGTGCGATCCACCGTCGACGAGGCGGGAACCGCGCAGGCCGACGCACGGCTCGACGAGATGGGCGAGCAGTTGCGCCGCCTGGAGGCAGTCATCGCGGAGCTCGCCAAGTCCCGAAGCGGATAGCGTCTGGCACGTGGCCCGGTTCGGGCCGTGTGCCCCGAGCACGCGAAGGATCGGCCCCCGCTGCTGCGGGGGCCGATCGATTCAGTCGTGCGGGGAGTTGCAGTCCGGGCTGCCGCCGCAGCCGTCGGCTCCGTCCGCGTGCCGCCGCTCCGCGGTCGCCTCCACGAGTCGCCCGGCCCGATGGTCCGCGAGGACGGCGGCCACGTCGGCGCCACCCGAGACGAAGACGCGGACGTTGCTTGCGGTCAGCTCCGCGAGCGCGCGGCGGCCGATCCCGCGGCAGACGACGGCCTCGGCCAGACCGCCGCCGCCGACCAGGGTGACGGGAGCGCAGCCGCCGGAGCCATGGTCCATGGCGCCGTTGGGTGCCACGGTGACCTGCCCGGTGGCCGTGTCCGCGATCGCGAAGAACGGGGCGCGGCCGAAGTGGTCGGAGACGGCGGAGCCGTCGCCACGGTCGTCGACCGTTGGAATGAGGATGCGCATCGATGCTCCAGGCTCAGCGGTGGCAGGCTCGCGGCGAGCCGCCACGGGACGCAATAGGTGCCAATAGCATATAGATGCTCGGTCAGGTTCGCTGCCGCCGCCCGCGCTCGGCCACAGCACGGCGGGCGGCCACAGCACGGCGGGCGGCCACAGCGCGCAGGGAACCGGAGGACGCCAGCCTCCGTCCTGTCGAGGTTGGCCTCGTGGTCGATCCCGTACACTCGCCTCTCGCCGCGGCGGTCGATCCGGCACCCCTGACGGTCACTCGCAGGAGAACCACTTGATGTGCGTTCGTAGCCTCGCACGCCGCGCCGTGCCCCTTGTCACGCTCGGAGCCGCCGCGGCGATCGCCCTGTCCGCCTGCACTGCCGCGGGCGCCTCCCCCTCGGCCGCCCCGTCCGGTCCCGCCGGGGAGCCCGCCACGCTCGAAGGCGTGTCCTGGGCGCGGACCGACTACGCCGGGGCAGATGGCACGCTCGTCGCCGTTGCCGACGGGGTGACCGTCACGGCTGCATTCACGGACGGCACAGTGGCCGGCAACGCCGGCTGCAACCGGTACAACGGCCCGTACACGCTCGACGGTGACAAGATCACGATCGGCAACCTCGTGACGACGCAGATGGCCTGCCAGGAGCCCCAGGCCGGAGTGGAGACGGCGTACCTTGCCGCCCTCGTCAAGGCCGCCACGTACGCCATCAGCGGCGAGGGGCTGGAGCTGTCCAATGCCGATGGCAACGTCGTCCTCCGCTACAAGGCCGTTGCCGCGGCGAGCCTGACGACGACATCCTGGGGGGCGTCCGGCATCAACAACGGCACCGGTGGCGTCGCCAGCATCGTCGCCGGATCCACGGTCACCGCGGTCTTCGGCGACGACGGCACCGTGGCCGGGAGCGCCGGCTGCAACACCTACACGGGGTCGTACACCGTCAACGGGAGCACGATCAAGATCGGCCCGCTCGCGTCCACGGAGAAGGCCTGTGTCGACGAGGCGGTCACGAAGCAGGAGACCGTGTTCCTGGCGGCGATGGAGAAGGCCACCACGTTCGCGATCACGGGCAACGTGCTCGAGCTCCGCGACGCCGACGGCGCGCTCCAGGTCGCCTTCGAGGTGACGCAGCCGTAACCCTTGGCCGGGGCGCCCGTCCCGGCAGCCGGGGGGCATTGCCCCGGGTACCCGATCCCAGGGGCCGGCCGGCCACCCCTGCGGGCCTTCGTCGTGTCTGCCGCGGGGTGCGCGGCGGAGTGCGCCGCGGAGTGCGCGGCGTGGCCCCGGGCTTCGGTCTCAGGGGACCGAAGCGAGCTCTGCGGCGGCTTCGGCCGGGAGCCAGAACCAGCGCAGGTCCTCGAGGTCCGCGTCGGCGTTCGCGTCCTGCGACGGCGAGATCGCCGGCGGAGCCGTGGCGCCCCCAGGGGTGGCGGTCCGACCCGGCGCCCGCTCGGCGAGGAGCGCCCGCGCCTCCTCGAGGTAGGCGGCCAGGCGCGCCGCGGGCTCCCGGTGGCGGTGGGCCGCATAGCGCATCGTTCCGTCCCGGTAGTCGACGTCGAGCAGGGAGAGCGGCGCCTCCGCCGGACCGTCGCGGTGCGTCCACAGGCCGGTCCTCGCATCGAAGCCGTACCGGGGGAGGAGGCGCCAGCCCTCGCGCCCGACGAGGTCCACCGCGTCGAGGATGAAGTCGACGACCGCGTCGTCGAGGAAGTAGTTGAAGTTCACCCGGACCCAGCCCGGCTTGATCCCCTCGCAGCCGCGGGAGATCGCCCGTTCGTAGGCGTGCGATCGC
>JBBSAS010000076.1:0-7224 GCA_038252055.1 Candidatus Limnocylindrales bacterium | reverse complement strand
GCACCTCGGCGCGCGGGAGAAAGGCGAAGTCGCGTCCGAAGATCTCCGCCGGCATGCAGTACGAGCACCGGAAGTTGCAGCGATCGGTGACCGAGATGCGGAGGTCGTGGAGCGATCGACCGAGACGATCCCGGGGCAGGGTGGGCACGTCCGGCACGTCCGGCACGTCGACGTCGGGCGAGACGGGATCAGCGGGTCGCGGTTCGGTCATCGTGGTCACATCGTATCGGTGACCGGCGCGACACGCCGTCGCGGGCCACGTGCCAACCCGCACCGCGCCGGTGCGGAAGGTCACCGACGGGACCCGGATGGGACCACCGGCGGTGCGTCCCGGTACCACCGGTCAACTCCACCGCACCGCCCCGTGCTCCTAGCATCCACCACAGGCGTCGTCGGCACCCGGCCGAACGCGCAGCAGGGGACAGGCAGCATCGCAACCACCGACACTCGCGCCGGATTCCGCCTTCCGTGGAGCGCGGAGCGGCCGGCGTCCCGCGAGGCGACCGCCGAGCCTGCCGAGCCCACCACGGACACGACCACCACCGACCTCGACCTCGGCGCCCCGGGCGCGCCCGGTTCGGCCGAGGCAACGACGCAGGAGAGGACCCGCGATGCCGTCGCGGGCCCGGAGGACGACCCGATGACCACCGTTGCGGCCGGCACCAACGCCGAGGCAGCCCGGGCCGAGCGGCCCGCCGGCCGACCGACCGAGCCCGAGACCAGCGCCTCCCCGGACGGCATCGCCCAGCCCGGCGCTCCCGAGCCGGC
Source organism: Candidatus Limnocylindrales bacterium (assembly GCA_038252055.1). Taxonomy (GTDB): domain Bacteria; phylum Chloroflexota; class Limnocylindria; order Limnocylindrales; family CSP1-4; genus CTSoil-043. The sequence continues at coordinate 6,456 of JBBSAS010000076.1, read as the reverse complement.
CGGCAACTCCGCGCCGACGCGGCGGCCCACGAAGTTCCTCGCGGACCTGACCCGGGCGATGCAGGTGGCAACCGAGCAGGCGCGGACCGCGACCCTGGAGCAGCTGCGGGCGGACGGCACTGTCGTCATCGAGCAGGTCCACGCTCGCTCCGCCACCGGCGCCGCCGAGCTTCGCCAGCGGGCCGACGACGACGTCGCCTCGATCAAGGACTGGTCGAAGGCCGAGCTGGCCCGGATCCGAGAGGAGACGGAGCAGCGGGTCGGATCGCGGCGCGAGCAGCTCGAGGGCCAGCTCGAGCGCCACGCGGCGCTCGTCGAGCACGAGAGCGAGAAGGTCCGCGGCAGCATCGCTGCCTTCGAAGTGCAGATGACTGCGTTCTTCGACGAGCTCCTCCGCGAGGAGGACCCGGCGCTCTTCGCCGCCCGGGCAGCGAACCTCCCCGAACCACCGTCCTTCGAGCCGTTCGACGACGACGCCCTTGCCGCGCTGCTCCTCGAACCGGGCATCGGGACGCCCGGGCCCGCCGCCCCGGAGCCGGGTGTCGCCGGGACCGCGGAGGCAGCGTCCGAGCCCAGCGCCGGCGAGCCCGCTCCCACGGCCCCGTTCGACCGCGAAGCGGCCATGGTCGCGATCCAGGCGGCTGCCGAAGCCGCAGCCGCGGCGGAGATCGCCGACGGGGCCTTCGCGCCTGAGCCTGACCACGAGCCGATCGCGCAGGTCGACCCGCCCGAGGCCGCCGCCGATGCCACGCCAGCCGCCGCTCCCGAGAACGAGCCGGCGCAGGGCGAGCCGGAGATCGACCCGCGGCTCGTCTCCCTCGGGCTCGGCGGCGCCCTCGAGACCGACGAACCTGCCGCAGGGGCAGCCGAGGCGGCGACCGAATCGGCCGAAGCGGCCGAGGCGGCGGCGGCATCCGAAGCGGCCGAGGCGGGCCTCGACGAGGTCTCCGAGATCGGGGGCGACCAGCTGGCCGCTCGCCTCTCGGGCCTGGTTCCCGCTGACCCGCCGGCGCCCGCCGGCGAGACGGTCAGCACGCGGGTCGTCACCACCGGGCTCGTCAGCGTTGCCAGCATCGCCAGCTTCAAGCGCCACCTCGGGCGGCTCGCCGGCGTCGTCCACGTCGGTGTCTCCTCGGGCCCCGACGGCGAGTTCGTCTTCGCCGTGGACCATGACGCCGCCACGTCGCTCCGCGAACTCATCCCGACGATCCCCGGCTTCGGGGCCCGGGTCGTCGGCAGCGAGGATGGGATCGTCCGCGTCAGCGCCCAGGATCCCCAGGACTGACGACCCAGCGCCCACCAGGAAGGACCACCATGGCGCGTCCCGCGATCGCGATCGCCCTGCCCCGCGACGAGCGCGCCCCCGTCGCGGAGGCGCTCCGGGCAGCCGGCTTCGACGTGCTCGACATCCAGCGACCCGAGGACCTCGAAGCCCAGCTGGCCGGCGGGCGTGAGATCGGCGTCGCGATCCTCGACGGGGAGGGCGACCTCGACACCTCGCTCGAGTACTACGGCCTCCTCCACGAAGGCGGACGCACCGTGCCCGCTCTCATGGTCCTCTCCCCGCGCGCCCTCGAGCGCTTCAGCGCCGGCCACGCGTCCGGGACCGACGAGTTCCTCACCCGCCCCTACTCCGTGGATGCGATCCGCTGGCGGGTGGAGGCGATGATGATCCGGCGGATGACCGTGGACGACGGGAGCGGCGCCATCATCCAGACGGGGACCATGAGCCTGGACGACTGGTCCCGCAACGGCACGTTCATCGCCGTCTTCAACCCGAAGGGCGGGGTCGGCAAGACAACGATCTCCGTGAACCTCGCCGCGGCGCTGACGGAGATGGGCCGCCGCGTCCTCCTCGTCGACGCGGACGCCGTGACCGGCCACATCGCGACGTCGCTCGGGCTGGAGCGCGTCCGCACCCTCGTCGACGAGATCGTCGACGCTCGTGATGCCGGCGTCGAGCCCGCGTCGACGATCGACGACCTCGTCGCCGCGCACCCATCCGGGCTCAATGTGCTCGTCCTGACCGCGAGCCCGATGAAGACGAGCCTCCTGGACCCCGCCCTCGTGGCGGCCGCGATCGACAGCGGGCGTCGATCCCACGACGTCGTGGTCGTCGATCTCCACCCGGACTATGACGCCCTGAACCGGGCGATCTTCGAGCACGCGGACCGGATCCTCGTCCCCGTCACGCCGGACGTTCCCGCCCTCCGTGCGGCGGTTCAGCTGCGCGACGTCGCCGGGGATCTCGGGTTCGCCGACAAGCTGGCCGTGATCGTGAACCGGGCCAACAGCGGCGTCTCGGTGGCGGACATGGAGCAGGCGCTCGGGATGCCGGCGCTCGCGCTCGTTCGATCCGCCGGCCTCCAGCTCGTCAAAGCCGCCAACGAGGGGCGCTCGGTGATCGACCTCTTCCCGCGCGAGAAGATCTCCGAGGACTTCCGGATCCTCGCCGAGCGCGTGGTGGGCGTACCCCGGGCGCGGAAGCCACCGGCCCGGCTCAGCCTCTCCGCGCTTTTCGGCCGGGCACGCGAGGCGGCCCGCGCCTGACCTGCCAGGCGCCCACGGGTCCGTCCACCCCGCCCGGCTCGCCCGTGCCTGACGGCCTCAGCTCGAACGCGCCTCGTCGGCGAGGGCCCGCATGCGCTCGATCGTCGTTCGGTCCACCTGCTCGACGCCGCGCAGGTAGGATCGATTGACGAGGATCACGTCCACCTCCGGGTCGTTCAGGGGGCGATCGCCCACGAGGGCCACCGCCTCCGTGACCGGGACGAAGAGGTCCGTGCTGCGGTCCATGAGCCGCTCCGGCTCCGAGCCGGGGAAGAGGTAGACCGTCCCCACGACCCGGAACGGCGGAACCCAGAGGACGACGTCGTACGAGACCTTGTGGAGCCGGTGGGCCGCCCGCTCGTTCTCCGAGAACGCGGGGAGGGAACCGGCCCCGGCGAAGACGAGGATGAGGTCGAACGGGTCGATCCGCTCCAGGCCCGGCGCCGGTGTGAGTGCCTCGGACCCGTCGATGGGAGCCCACTGGACGTCGGAGATCGCGATCTCCTCGCGCCGGTTGAGCGCGTCCGAGAGGCGCGACGCGATCTCCATGCGCCCGACGAGGCGCCAGTCCTCGGTGACCCCGTCGAACGGGATCCCGCGGCCACCCGGCCCGGGCGTCGGTGGGGGCGGCGGCGGGGGCTCCTCGGGGCCGCTCTCCGGGCGACGGAAGATGCCGAACGGCATGGGTCAGTCCTCCGCGAGGGTGGGGTGGGTGCCCATCGCGCCCGCAACGGGATGATCGCCGCCGGGTCTCGTCTGGTCGGGCTGCACGCCGGGCACCTCCATGGCTCCGCAGGATGGCCGCATCATACGCACAGGAACGGCGGGGCGAGCGGATCCCGGAACAGCGCCACCGTCGGCGACTCCATCGCGCGCGTCAGGTGAAGTCGGCGCCGTCCTCGGCCTCGGACGCCGAATCGGCATCGCGCGGCGGCCCGCCCTGGACGAGGTACGTGCGTCCGGCCGCGAGGTCGATCCCGCCTGCCCGGAGCGCCTCGATCGCCCGGCGGCGGAGCTCGCCGGCGAGCTCCCACTGCTCGCCTGGCCGAACGGTCGCCGAGAGGCGGATCGGGATGCCGCTCTCGCCGGCGATGGGGGCGTCCACGCGCACCACGGTCGGGGGCTCGACGAACCGGTCCCTGAAGGCCACGTCGTCGCCGAGCTCCGCACAGGCGTCGGCGAGAATCGCCGTCGCCCGGGTGAGGTCCGTTCCCGCCGCGACGAGGACCCGCTCGTTGACGCGGGCGAACGTGCGGGTCATGTTCGAGGCCACGAGGATCGCCCCGTTGGGGACCGAGTGGACCACCCCGTCCACGTCGCGGACGACGGTCCGGCGAAGACCGACCTCCTCGACCGTCCCGCTCACGCCGGCGATCGAGACGACGTCGCCGATGCTGAACGGGTTCTCGCCGAGGATGAGGATCCCGTTGAGATAGTCGCGCACGAGCTGCTGGGCTCCGAAGCCGACGGCACCGCCGACGGCGACGCCGAGGGCCACGCCGAGCGCGCCGAGGGCGGCGAGGATCTCGGGGGCGAGGATCGCGATCGCGGACAGCGCTCCCAGGATGGCGATCGTCGCCTGCCCGAGGCGGGAGACGAAGACGACGATGGTGTCGAGGCGCCGCCGACGGGTGGCCTCGCGGACGGCGCGCTCCTGCGCCGGCAGCCCGCCCTCTCCCGGCATCAGTGCCGCCGCGGCCCGGCGGGCCACACGCCGGACGAGGGCCATCACGATCGCGTACGTGACCACGAGGACCACGAACAGCACCACGACGGCGATGAGCCGCCCGGCGATGGCGAGGGCGAGCTCGCCGAGGCGGGCGAGGAGGTCGTTCACCGCCCTAGCCTACCGCCCGGGAGGCCGACCAGCATGCGCCCCGGGGCCCCTGGGGCCCTCATGTCGGCCGCCTCACCCGCCGGGGGCAGCCGCCCCGCGAGCTCGGTCGTCGAGCGCCGCGCGGAGCGAGTCCGCGAAGACCGTGACCACCCGATCCACGATGTCGCCGCGGGCGTGGGCCTCGCAGACGAACCACGGCTCGCGACTGTCCGGCTCGGGCATCGCTCCACGGGCCTGCATCCGGACGGCGATCCCGTCATACAGCTCGTGGTCGGTGTCGGCCCAGTCGCGGTACTCGGTCGCGACGCGGTCGGTGAACATGATCCCGAACATTGTCGGGTGGCCGGTCACCTGGTAGGCGAGTCCCGTGCGGTCGACCGCCTCCCGGATCCCGGCCTGGATCCGCTCCCCGGTGGCCGCGATCGTCTCGAGGGCCGGCGTGTCCCGGATGATCTCGAGGGTCTTCACCGCGGCTGCCGCGGCGACGCGGTTGCCGGCGTACGTACCGCCGTGGCTCACCTTGTCGGGCAGCATCTCCATGATCTCGCGCCGCCCGCCGAACGCCGCGGCCGGGTAGCCGTTGCCCATCGCCTTCGCATACGTCGCGAGGTCGGGCCGGATCCCGAAGTACTCGGCCGCCCCGCCCCGGGCGAAGCGGAAGCCGGTCTTGACCTCGTCGAAGATCAGGAGGATCCCGAACTCCTCGGTCAGGGTCCGCACCTGCTGGTGGAAGCCGGGTCGGGGCATGATCCCCTGGGCGTTGCCGAGCACCGGTTCGACGATGATCGCGGCGATCTCCTCGCCATGACGCTCGAAGAGACGGCGGAGCTGGTCGATGTTGTTGTAGCGAGCCGGGATGATCGTGTCGGCGACCGGGCCGGGGATGCCGCGCCCCCAGGCGAGGCCGACCGGGTTGTCGGCGTCGCCGAGGTCCGCCATGTCGCTCGGCAGGACGCTGATGAGCGCGTAGTCGTGGACGCCGTGGTACTGGCCCTCGAACTTCACGATCTTGTCGCGGCCGGTGTACGCCCGGGCCACGCGCATGGCGTGCATCGTGGCCTCGGTGCCGGAGACGGTCATCCGGGCCATCTCGACCCAGCCGGTCAGCTCGCAGAGGAGCTCCATCGCCCGGACCTCGTCCTCCGAGGTGAGCGAGAAGCTGACGCCCCGACGCATCCGCTCGTTGACGTGGTCGTCAATGCGCTCATCCGCATGACCGAGGATCACCGGCCCGTAGCCCATCCGGAGATCCACGTACTCGTTGCCGTCGAGGTCCCAGACGATCCCGCCCTTCCCCCGGTCGACGTAGATCGTCTCCTCGCCCCAGGCCCGGAAGTTCGAGTTCGTGCCGCCGGGCAGGGTCCGGGCGGCCCGGCGATAGAGCGCGCGCTGGGCATCGCGTCGCGGGGCGGTGGGCTCGGGCATCGGGACTCCTCCGTGGTCCGCCGGCGCTGCGCGGGCAGACGCAGTGGTTCCGGTGAAGCGGAACAAACGGCGGCCGGATCGTGGCACCTCGCGACGCCCCGTGTCAACGAACCTCGCGTCGCGTCGGCATCATCGGCGCGCTCTTCGCGGTCCGTGCGTCCCGTGGCTGCGATCCGCGCGAGCTGGTCGCGGGATTCGACCTGCATCCGCGACGCCGTACACTCCGGGCGATGCCCGGTCTCTACCTCGCCGCGATCGTCGGTGCGTTCGCCGGCGTCATCCTCCTCGACCGCCGCCTGGCGCTCGGCCTGTGGAGCGTCCCAACCGCCATCGCGATCGTCGTCGTCGAGGCCGCCTTCCTCGCCTTCGACGTCCTCGGTGCCGGGGGCGGGTGGTTTGCGACCGAGGCGCGCTGGACCCTCGCCTCGTGGCCTCCCGGCATCCCGCTCGAGGAGCCGCTGCTCCTCGCCTTCATCACCACGTGGGCGATCGCCCTCCATCGGCTGGCCGCCCGCTGGACGGACGAGGACCGCACGTGATGCCCGCCTACACGGCCACGGCCCTCGCCTGGCTGATCGGGGCCACGATGCTCGCGGGCGCAGCCGGGATCCTGCGCCGGCGGGCGACGTGGATCGCCTTCGGCG
>JBBSAS010000075.1:0-7283 GCA_038252055.1 Candidatus Limnocylindrales bacterium | reverse complement strand
TGAGAACATCGACCGGAAGTTCCACGACCTCGGCGCCCGGATCGAGCGCCTCCCCGAACAGGTGAGCAGCACGCCTTCATGAAGATCGGCATCGACCTCGGCACCGCCAACGTCATCGTCTACGTCCAGGGCAAGGGCATCGTCATCCAGGAACCGTCCGTCGTCGCCGTGAGCGAGGACAACCGGATCGTCGCCGTGGGCGAGGAGGCCCGCGAGATGATCGGCCGGACGCCCGGCAACATCCAGGCGATCCGACCGATGAAGGACGGTGTCATCGCCGACTACGTCATCACGGAAGCGATGCTCCGCTACTTCATCGGGCGGGCCCGGAAGGGGACGATCTCGATCGGCCGGCCCGAGGTGATGATCAGCGTCCCGGCCGGGGTCACCTCCGTGGAGAAGCGGGCCGTCCGCGACGCCGCCCTCAAGGCCGGCGCCCGGGAGGCCTTCCTCATCGAGGAGCCCCTTGCCGCCGCGATCGGGGCCAACGTCCCGATCAGCGGGCCCTCGGGCAACCTGATCATCGACATCGGCGGCGGGACGAGCGAGATCGCCGTCATCGCCCTCGGCGGGATCGTCGTGAGCAACAGCCTCCGGGTGGGCGGCAACCGCTTCGACGACGCGATCGCGAGCTACATCCGCAAGAAGTACAACCTCATGGTCGGCGACCGGACCGCCGAGGACGTGAAGATCCAGATCGGGACGGCGCTCCCGCTCGAGCGCGAGCTCCAGATGGAGGTCCGCGGTCGCGACCTGATCGCCGGCCTGCCGCGGACGATCCCCATCACCTCGTCCGAGGTGATGGAGGCGATCGAGATGCCCCTCCAGCAGCTCGTCGCCGCGGTCCGCGGGGTCCTGGAGCAGACGCCCCCAGAGCTCTCCTCCGACATCATCGACAAGGGGATGGTGATGTCCGGCGGCGGCGCCCTCCTGCGCAACGTGGACCGCCTCCTCACCCAGGTCACCGGCGTTCCCTGCCACGTCGCCGAGAACCCCCTCAACTGCGTGGCCCTCGGCACGGGCCTCGCGCTCGAGCACTTCGACTTCTTCAAGAAGTCCCTCGTGCAGCAGATCTGACCGGGACCGTGGAGCGCTTCGGCGACCCGGCTGCGTCCGGCGTGGCCTTCGCCGACCTGCACTGCCACACGAGCGCCAGCTTCGACTCCCTCGCCGATCCGCTTGCCGTCGTCCGGGCGGCCCGCGATCGCGGCCTGACCCACCTCGCGATCACCGATCACGACCGGATCGACGCGGCGCTCCGCGTACGCGACGCCGGGATCGAGGGGATCACGATCATCGTGGGCGAGGAGGTGAAGACCGCGGGCGGCGACCTCATCTGCCTCTTCCTCAGCGAGGCGATCCCGCCGGGGCTCACGCCGGCCGAGACGATCGCCCGGGCCCGCGCCCAGGGTGGCCTGGTGGGGATCCCGCACCCGTTCGACCGCAACCGAGGCTCGCTCGGGAAGGCCGAGGAGGCGATCGCCGAGCTCGCCGGCCTCGTGGACTGGCTCGAGGCGTTCAACGCCCGGGTCGTCTTCCGCGAGGGGAACGAGCGGGCGGCCGAGTTCGCCCGATCCGTCGGCCTCCCCGGCGTGGCGGTCTCGGACGCGCACTCGACGCTCGAGGTGGGCGTGGCGGCGACGCGGCTGGAGGGCGATCCGTCCACGGCCGCCGGGCTCCTCGCGGCGCTCCCGACCGCACAGCTCGTCCCGGGCCGGGCGACCTACTTCGCCCGCGCCGTGACGCCCTTCGCCAAGGTGGTCCAGCGGGTCCGGGGCCGCGGGCGCGTCCGACCGCGGGAGGATGGCGCCGGATGACCCTCCAGCCGCCCACCGGGGATCTGCCCGCCTCTGAGGCCACCGGGGGCGAGCCCGCCCCCGAGGCGCCGCTCCCGGACGCCGAGGTCTCCTCCGAGCAGCTCTCCCTCGGCGCGCGCCTCCATCAGCCGCGGACGATCATCTCGATCGCCGTCCCCCTCGCGATCATCCTCCTCTTCGTCGCCCTCAACTGGCGCCAGCTGGAGCGCGTTCCCGGCCTGATCCTGCACGCGAACCCCCTGATCCTGCTCTCCGCCTTCGGGATCTACTACCTCGGCTTCCCCCTTCGCGGGTACCGCTGGGCGCTTCTCCTGCGCGGGTCCGGCTTCTCCTGCCCCACGAAGGACGCGACCGAGATCATCTTTCTGTCGTGGCTCGTGAACTGCGTCGTGCCGGCGAAGCTCGGCGACGTCTACCGCGCCTACCTGCTGAAGATCAACAGCGACGCCTCGCTCTCGCGGACCTTCGGGACCGTCTTCATCGAGCGGATCCTCGACCTCTTCGTGATCGTGATCCTGGGCCTGGCCGCGGGCTTCTGGAGCTTCCGCACCGGCCTTCCCGAGGCGATCCAGGTGGTCGTCGCGATCGGGATCGGGGTGATGATCGTCCTGGGCCTTGGCCTTCTCTTCCTCCGCAGCCGAGGCCACGCGTTCCTCGCCGCACTTCCGCTGCCCCGCAAGGCCACGATCCTGGAGCTCTACGACCGCTTCGAGGAGGGGGTCTTCGGGGCCCTCGGCTGGCGCGCCTTGCCCCGCCTCCTCGTCGTGACGGGCCTCGTCTGGATGACGGAATCGCTCCGGCTCTGGCTGGTGGTGCAGGCGCTGGGCTTCCCCGACGTCTCGCTCGGGATCTCCGGGGCGGTCTTCGTCGCTCTCATCGGATCGCTCCTCACCGCGGTCCCGCTGACGCCGGCGGGCCTCGGGATCGTGGAGGCAGGGATCGTCGGGGTCCTCACCGTCGCCTACGGTGTGCCGCTCGCCGAGGCGACGGCCATCGCCCTCCTCGACCGGGTGATCAGCGTCTTCTCGGTCATCGTCCTTGGCTCGATCGCCTACGCGCTCTCGCCGAAGCCGCGCGGCGAGGGCCGCATCCCGCAGCCCCCGGCGGTGGCCGTCCCAGCCTGAACCGGCAGACGCCCGGTACCCTCCGCCGGTCGCCGGCATGACCGGGAGTACGAACGGGTCATGGTTCCCCGATGCGCCACTCTCGATAGTGAGCGAGCGCGGGAACTGCCGCGGACCCCACGGAGCGCCCACCGAGGAATGACTGAGCAGAACGGCCGTCCCTTCAATGAATGGCTGCGCGCACAGCTCAAGGCCAAGAAGATGTCGCAGCGCCAGCTGGCGCAGGCGTCCGGAGTCGATCATTCGACGATCTCGCGCCTCGTCCGCGGTGATCGAACCCCATCGCTGGGTACGGCCACGAAGCTTGCGCGGGGTCTCCGCGAGCTCCGCGACGATGCGGATGCGCCGCAGTACCTGGGCCTCGTGTCGAGCGGTGCCACCATCAACCCGACGGCCCGCGTCGAGTACGCGCTACGCGGCGACGACGAGCTCGGCGAGCCGCAGGTGCGGCAAGTGATGGAGTACTACCTGGCGGTGCGCATGCGCCGCTACGCACGTCCCGTCGTGCCCGTCGCCCCCGCCCGCCCGTCGATCGAGCGACCGATGGCGCGCACGTCGCAGCTTCCACTTGCCTCCGTCGTCGGACTCTCTCTCGAGCGGCGGATCACGACCGTACGATCGGCCTCCATGCTCGGGCGGCGACCGCCCGGGAGGCCCTGACCACACCGAACACTCATCCCGGGAGAGCCCTCCACTCCCGGGTCTCGGGGACAGCGAACGCCGGTGCACTGGGGCACCGGCGTTCGCGCATCCGTTCCGGAGTCAGCGCCCGGCGATCCCGTAGACCGAGACCCATCGGTCCGGTGCCGCCAGGAAGCGATCCAGGAGCGGACCGGGCGTGATGCCGGCGTCGGCCAGGCGCGCCGCCTCAGCCGCGCCACCACACGACAGGCCCACGACCTCCTCGAAGACGGCGTCGCACAGGACCACCACGTCGGACGCCCGGCCCGGTTCGACAGCCGGCGCCCCGATGACGGCCAGCGGGTACGCCATCGCGCCCGTGCCCTTGAAGTGGGGCACACCGAGCAATGCCGGCGATCGGCCATCAGTTGCCGTCGCGACGCGGCGTGCCGCCGCTTCGGCCGCTGACCACCCTCCGTCCGCGGCCGCCGCGGGTGGCTGTGAACCGAGGTTCCACGCGACGGTTGCTGCCACGACCCCGACGAGGATGGCACGTCCGGCGACGCGTCCCCCGAGACTCCGGGCGGCAGGCCCACCGACGCGTCCCCCGGCGCTCCCGGCGGCCCGCCCCGCGACGCGTCGCCGGCCATCCGGTGCGTTCCCCGGCTGCGCGTCGGCCGGCTGCGCGTCGGCCGCCTCCGCGTCGGCCGGCTCCGCCGAGGCCGGATCGCGCCACAGGATCGCCGTGGCCACGCCAGCCGCCACCGCGATCGCCGGCCAGAGAAAGGCGTGGTAGTGGTCGGCCGGAAGCGGGTTGACCGTGCCGAGGGACGGGACGACGATCGCCAGGAGGATCGCCCCCAGGGCGGCCCAGCCGCCCAGCCAGGCGAGCGCCAGCCGCTGCTCTCCCCTGGCGCGGAGCGCCCCGATCGCGACGATCGCGACCCAGGTGGTCACGCTGAGCACCGCCGCGACCGGAGCCCTGGTGACCAGTCCGCTCAGCGGGAACGAGAGGATCCGGAGCGGTACGAAGAGCAGGCGGTCCAGGAACCCGGGCCCACCCTCCGCCGGGCGCCCGGTTCCCGCCAGCCAGGCGAGCGCCCCGCGCGTCTCCGGGAAGTCGTTCCCGAGCTCATAAACCAGCAGGGGAACGTAGCCGAGCGCGACGATCCCCATGACGCCGACGCACGCTCCGATCAGCGCGCGCCTTCGGCCCGGCGACCGTCGAACCGCCCAGAGCCAGAGGGCGCCGAGCGGCACGAGTCCCAGGATCCCGAGCACGTGCAGCTGCCCGACGATCGCCTGCGCGGCACCGGCCACCAGCCACCAGCGCGTCCGGCCACTGCTGGCGCCGAGCCAGGCGGTGGCCAGGGCCACCGCCGCGAAGAAGGGGATCGGGTTGGGGTTCCAGAGGAACGTGGACCCGTCGACCGCGGACGCGGAGACGGCGAGGACGAGCCCGGCGACAAGGGCCGCGCCCGGCCCGGCGATGGCCCGCGCGAGCCACCATGTCACGCCCACCGCGGCCACGCCCAGGATCGCGATCAGGGCCACGAGCGCGATCGGGTCGTCGCCGCCCGACGGAATGCCGGCCGGGGCGATCAGGTAGTAGTAGAGCGCCCCGTGGTGGAAGTCTCCGATCGACGTCTGCGGGCCCAGGAGCGGGACGACCCCGTCGCGGACGAGGTTGCGGACGACGAGCGCGTCGGTGCCTTGGTCGCTGTCGAAGGTGCCCCGCGCGGCCAGGCCCGGGAGTCGAAGGGCGGCGGCGAGGGCGAGGAGCCCGACCAGGACGGCGGCGTCCCGCAGGCGTGCCGACCGTGTCGCTGTCACTCGGGTGCCGGCGTGCGTGCGCGGGCGCCGCGCAGCTCGAACGCCTCGGGCGGGAGCGTCGCGAGGGGCAGGCCGGCGGCGAGGTCGCCGGCTCGCGCGACGTTCACCGCGTCGTAGCCCGCGTCCATCCCCGGCGTCTCGAGGTAGTACGCCACGTGTGGCAGGCCCGGGTGCGTGAGGAGGCGGGCGAGTCCGGTGCCGGCGCCCATCTGCCCGGCCCCGAGGTGCTCGTGGCGGTCGAGCGCCGAGCCACGGGCGACCTTGGAATCGTTGAGATGGACCATCGCCACCCGGTCGAGTCCGATGCGTCGGGCGACCTCGTCCACCAGGTCATCGACGCCCTCGGGTGTCGCGAGGTCGTAGCCGGCCGCCCAGAGGTGCGCCGTGTCGAGGCAGAGGGCAAGGCGATTCGCGGCGATCCCGCGGCCCGCGGCCGCATCGAGGATCCGTTCGAGTTCCTCGACGGTCACGCCGAGGCCGCCCCCGCTTCCCGCCGAGTTCTCGAGGACCAGCAGAGGACCGCCTAGGTCCTGGCCCCCGTCTGCGATCGGCGCAGCATCGGCGCCCGGCGCTTCGGCGGCGCACGGGCGATCCTCCGCGCGGGAGGCGGCGATCGCGTCGGCGCGCTCGAGCACCCGGACAACCGCATCGGCCACGCGCGCGACCCCGAAGTCCACCCCGGCTCCCTTGTGGCTCCCGACATGGACGTTCACGAACCGGGCGCCGAACCCGGGAGCCACGGCCATCTCCTGGGCAAGCAGCTCGATCGACCGTCCGTACAGGTCGTCCGAGGAACCGGCAAGGTTGACGAGGTACGAGGCGTGGACCGCGATCGGCCCGATCCCGAGCTCGGTCGCTCGCGCCCGGAAGGCCCCCAGCTCGGGCGGTGGCGACGAGCGGCGCCTCCACGCGGTGGGGTTGTCGGCGAACACCTGGAGCGCCTCGGCTCCGATCGCGTGGGCTCGCTCGAGCGCCCGGATCATGCCCCCACCGAGCGGCAGGTGGGCGCCGAGTCGCCGTCCGTCAGGGAGCGCCGGGCGACGGGGCGACGTGACCGCGGCTGCGGGCGCTCCTATCGCGCCCGTACCTGCCGACGCGGACCTCCGTCCCGGTGACGTGGTGTCGCCGGAGCCGTCATCCCGGGCGGGCATCGCGCGCCGGGCCGGGCGCGGGCCGGTCAGCGCTTCGCGGTGCGGGTGGGCGTGTACCCGCCGGCGATGACGGGCTCGATCAGCCCGTAGTCGCCGTCCCTGCGCCGGTAGAGGACGTTCACGCGCTCGCCGTCTGCGTTCACGAAGACGTAGAACGCGTGACCCAGGGACTCCATCTCGGCGATCGCGTCTTCCTCGAACATCGGCTCGATCGCGAACCGCTTCGTCTTCACGACCCGCCGCTCGTGCTCGACGTCGGAGGTCCCGTCCGCGATCTTGGCCAGGATCTCCTTCTCCTCGGACCCGCGCGCGCGGACGCGAGGCTTCTCCCGGTAGTCGACCGCCCTGCGCTCGACCTTGTCCACCACCGTGTCGATCGCCGCCTCGTAGGTCGCGGCATCGGCGCGCCCGCGGAGCGGCTGACCGTCGATGACCAGGGTCATCTCCGCGGTTCGCGAGTCGTCGGCGCTCCGGTGGCGCTCCACGGAGAGCTCGATGACCGCGTCGGTCCGGTCGTCCAGGAGGCGTTCGAGCCGTCCCATCTTGCGCTCGGCATACCGTCGCACGGCGTCGGGAACGTCCAGGTTCTTGCCCTTGACGATCGTCCTCACGGCAGACCTCCAGGGTGCGCGGGCGGGCCGAGCCGCGGGTGCGGGCTCGGACGATGGCCCGATCTGACGAGTATAGGACTGGCCCGCCGAACGGCTGGGCTTCCGGGGCGGATTGCCCGCCGCACC
>JBBSAS010000074.1:0-7431 GCA_038252055.1 Candidatus Limnocylindrales bacterium | reverse complement strand
GGGTGTGGGATGATCGCATCCGTCAGGTGCTCCTCTGCATCGGGGTCGATGGGCTTTCTCAACGCCATCTTCCCAGTTCAGAAGGGCACCTGATTGCGTGTCCCGGATCGTGAATCTAGGACCCGGTTCGGTGGATCCGGGGTTAGACTCGGGGGAACGTGGCCAGGGCCTCCTCCTCGCTGACCGGGCGCATCCGCCCCTCGACTGGGACCGGGCGCGCGTAGGCCGTCCGCCCGCGGTGGACCTCGAGCTCGCCGCTCAGCGTTGCCATTCCGTAGCCGAAGCGCTGGTAGATCGCTCCCTCGGAGGCCCACAGGACCGCCACCGGCTCGCCGCGTCGGCGGACGTCGTCGAGCTGCCGGCGCATGAGAGCGCGCAGGATGCCGCGTCGGCCGTGGTCGGGGCGTACGCCGACGCCGGTCACGCCCGCGGCCCCCACCTCGCCGCCGGGCACCGTGAGTCGGAACGTGTGGGCCCCGGCCGTCCCCAGCGACTCGGTACCCTCGGGGCCGTCGAACGCGGCGATCCAGCGCTCGGGCTCGAAGGTCCGGGCCCAGTCGTCGTACTCCGCCTCGCTGAAGCCCTCGGCGAACGCAGCGCTGAGGGGCTCCGTATAGGAGCGCATCTGCTCGGCGGTAGGGACGCGGAGATCCCAGACGTGCTCGTGATTCGTCTGCATGGCGGCATCCTGCCACGGCGGACGATCGCGGTGTTACGCCGCCCGACCCGGTGTCACGACCCCCGGCGCGGTGCTGCGCCTGGCGGGCGGGGTGTCACGACGCCCGGCGCGGTGCTGCGCCTGGCGGGCGGGGCGTTACGCCAGCCCGCCGCGGTGCTCCTCGATGAGCCGTTCCACCACCTCAGGCTCGGCGAGCGTCGTGAGGTCCCCCATCCCCTCGTACTCCGACGCCGCGACCTTCCGGAGGATCCGCCGCATGATCTTGCCGCTGCGCGTCTTGGGCAGGCCCGAGGCGATGTGGATCACGTCCGGCGCGGCGAAGGCACCGATCATGTGGCGCACCTGCTCTTTCAGGGCGCCGTGCAGTTCGTCGTGGGCAGCGGAGGCATAGTCCGCGGTGAGGAGGACGAAGGCGTAGATCCCCTGTCCCTTGATCGGGTGCGGGAAACCCACCACGGCGGCCTCGGCGACCGCCTCGTGCGCGGCGAGCGCGCTCTCGAGCTCCGCGGTGCCGAGCCGGTGGCCCGAGACGTTGAGAACGTCGTCGATGCGACCGGTGATCCAGTAGTAGCCATCCTCGTCGCGCCGTGCGCCGTCCCCGGTGAAGTAGTGGCCCGGGTACTGCGTGAAGTAGGTCTCCTTGAAGCGGTGGTGATCGCCCCAGACCGTCCGCGCCTGGCCCGGCCACGGCGTCGCCAGGCAGAGGGCCCCGCTCACGTCGTTGCCCTCCAGGATCGTGCCGTCGGAGGTGTCGAGGATCAGCGGCTTCACCCCGAAGAACGGGAGGGTCGCCGAACCCGGTTTCGTCGGGGTGACGCCGGGCAGGGGCGAGATGAGGATGCCCCCGGTCTCGGTCTGCCACCAGGTGTCCACGACCGCGCAGCGACCGTCGCCCACCACGTCGTGGTACCAGCGCCAGATCTCGGGGTTGATGGGCTCGCCGACGCTGCCCAGCACCCGAAGCGAGTCGCGTCGATACCGCTTCACCCACTCGTCTCCCCCCTGGGCGATGCCGCGGAGCGCGGTCGGCGACGTGTAGAAGATGTTGACGCCGAGATCGTCCACGATGCGCCAGTAGCGGCCGGCGTCCGGGTAGCTCGGCGTGGACTCGAAGAGCACCGTCGTGGCCCCGTTCGCGAGCGGGCCGTAGACGACGTACGAGTGGCCCGTGATCCAGCCCACGTCGGCGGCGCAGAAGTAGACGTCGCCGGGGTGGTAGTCGAAGACCATCTTGTGGGTGAAGGCCGCGTAGACGAGGTACCCACCCGTCGTGTGCATGAGGCCCTTCGGCTTGCCCGTGCTGCCCGAGGTGTAGAGGATGAAGAGCGGGTCCTCGGCCCCCATCCACTCGTTCGTGCAAGTCGAGCGCTCCTTGCGACATTCCTCATCGAGCCAGAAGTCACGGCCGGAGGTCATCGGGACATCGTGGTCGGTGCGCCGCGCGACGAGCACGGTCTCGACCGTCGACATGCCCTCGACGGCGCGATCCACGGTCTGCTTGAGCGGGATGTGCTTGCCGCCCCGCAGGCCCTCGTTCGCCGTCACGACGATGCGGCACCGGGCGTCGACGATCCGATCGCGGAGGGCCTCGGAGCTGAACCCGCCGAAGACGACCGTGTGGACGGCTCCGATCCTCGCGCAGGCAAGCATCGTGTAGACGAGCTCGGGCATCATGCCCATGTAGATGCAGACCCGGTCGCCGCGCCGGATGCCGTGCGAATGGAGGACATTCGCCACCCGCCCGACGTTGTGCTTCAGTTCGCGGTAGGAGATGTGCTGGTAGGCGCCCGGTTCGTCCTGGGCCCAGATGATCGCGGTGCGGTCGCCGCTCTCCTCGAGGTGGCGGTCAACGCAGTTGAACGAGGCGTTGAGTCGTCCGGCGGAGTACCAGGCGAAGTCCACCTCGTCATAGTCCGCGTCGAAGACCGTCTGCCACGGGTGGAACCAGCTGATCGCCTTCGCCTGCTCCGACCAGAACCACTCCGGGTTGTCGAGGGAGAGGCGGTAGAGCCGTTCGTACTCCTCCCGGCTGCTGAGGTGCGCCCGCGCGGCGATCGAGGGCTTGACGGGGTAGAGCTCGGACACGGTGCGCGCCTCCTGGGGTCTCAACCGGGCCGGGGTGTGGCGGGCATTCTGCCCTCGCGTGCGCACCTGCGCAAGGGTCGCAGCCCCTCGGCCGTCTCCGCTCCAGGCCGCCCCTACTTGACGGTCACCGTCAGCTTGTACGTCCAGGCGCCCTTCGTGCCGCCGTCCCAGGGCTGGTCGTAGCTGAGCACCAGCGTCGTCGTCCCGGCGGCGATCCCGCGAATCGCCATGACCTCTCCCCCGGCCGCGCCGACGATCGGCAGCGAGGCGCCATCAGCCGCGTGGTAGGCGCGATCGGCGACCGTGATCACCGTGGGATCGGCGATCGTGGGCTCGCCCCAGGCGAAGCCCGTCGAGGGGTTCGAGCAGAGGACGACCTGTACGTCGGAACCCACCGCGAGCTCGGCCGACTGCTCGACCGACGGGGTGGCCCCGAACTGGTCGCAGGTGACGCCGAGCGGTTCGGCGGCCTTCGTCGCGGAGCAGCCGACGAGGGCCGACGCGCAGAGGATCGTCGCGAGGATGAGCCGGAACATGGAACCGCCTCCGTACATCGCGGCCGGGACCGAGCGCGGTCGGGACGCACCGACCACCGGACTGGTGAACCCTGCCATGACGGGCGTCTGCGCGGGCTGGTTCCCCGGTGGCGACCGAGAGACTCCCTCTCGGGGTCGTCCGTTCCGGGCGACGTGACCGGACGACCCCAGACTCGCCGCGGGTCGGTCGGCAATGGTTTCTGGGACGACCCCGGGGGCGCGTCTCGGCGGTGTCCGCCACGGGCGCCCCGCGCAGGGCCGAGCAGGGCGAGGCAGGCGCGGGTGGAGTGCCCGATAACCGCCGATGCAGGGCCCACCGTCAGACTCCCGATGATGAGCACGCGAATCAGCCCGGTGGATACCGGAGCCGACAGGGGCCGCCACGCCGTGGCCGACCTCTGCCGCGAGGTCCGGCAGGCGCGCCTCGACCGCGGCATCAGTCAACTGGAGCTGGGTCGCGCGGTGGCGATGTCCGACACGTGGGTCAGCCGGATCGAACGTGGCCTCGTCGTGGACGTGACGCTCCAGCAGATCTCGCTGCTCCTCGCCGCGGTGGGGCTGCAGCTCTCCGCGAGAGCATACCCGGCTGGCTCGCCGATCCGCGACGAGGCCCACGCGGCGCTGCTCGAACGCCTCCACCTCCGGCTCCACCGGTCGCTCCGCTGGACGACCGAGGTTCCGTTGCCGATCCCCGGCGATCTCCGGGCCTGGGACGCGATGATCCGGCACCCGGACTGGCGGGTGGGGATCGAGGCGGAGACCCGGCCTCGTGACGCCCAGGCGCTGAAACGGCGGCTGTCGCTCAAGCAGCGCGACGGACAGGTCGATGCTGTCGTGCTGCTCCTGATCGCCTCACGGTACAACCGCGCCTTCCTCCGGGCCGACGCAGAAGGCTTCGCCGCCCTCTTTCCCGTGCCCGCCCGGCGCGCCCTGAAACTGCTCGCCGCTGGTGCGGCCCCCGGCGGGAACGCGATCGTCCTCCTGTGACTCAGGCGTCGCGGTTGCAGCGCGGAGGTTCGGTTCGCCGGGGCGGAGGCGGACCCGTCTGGCCAAGATGGCCGCGGCGGGCGGTGACCGAGGCGAGGCGCACGTGTGGACCAAGCAGGTCACCCGCCGGGGCAGACGCCGGTCGCCGGACGGGCAGACCTCTGGTCACTCGCCGGGGCAAACCCTGATCGCTCGCCGGGCGGCCTCGAGCCGGTTCGCCGGTGGCGGGCGCCGACCGCCGACTCGATCGACCTCGGGCGGCCAATCGTCCGCGCGAGGACGCGCGCGGCGGGCTCACCTTTCCTGCCACGCAAGTTGCGTCGGTTCGGGCGGCCCCGCGAGGCGGCATCTGCCCGGAACCGTCGCGCCACGACGATTCCCCGCAGGGTTGTTGTATGGCATGACAGGAATCGTCGCCGGGCGAAGGGACTCGACCCGACCCTGCCGTCCGACGGTCGGGACTTGCGTCCCACGAAAGCCCAACCGCTCGCTCGTCGCAGCAGGAAGGAATCGGACACCCTGGCCGACGCCCGGGCCCGATTCCGTCGTGCAGCGAAAGGAGCCGCCCGCCGGGGCGCGCGGACCGGGGCGCTCGGACCCGGGCGTCGGACCCGGGCGTCGGGGCGGACGCCGCAGGCCCGGCCCCGGCCCCGGGACTCTATTCCAGGTAGTCCTTGAGCTTGCGGCTGCGGGACGGGTGGCGGAGCTTGCGGAGCGCCTTCGCCTCGATCTGGCGGATCCGCTCGCGGGTCACGTTGAACTCGCGACCGACCTCCTCGAGCGTGCGCGCGCGCCCGTCCTCGAGGCCGAACCGGAGCTGGAGGACCCGCCGCTCCCGGCCCGTCAGGGAGTCGAGGACCGCCTCCACCTGCTCCTTGAGGAGCTGGTGCGACGCGGCCTCGGCCGGAGCCAGAGCGCCGCGGTCCTCGATGAAGTCGCCGAGGTGGGAGTCCTCCTCCTCGCCGATCGGGGTCTCGAGGCTGACCGGCTCCTGGCTCACCTTCATGATCTCGCGGACCTTCTCGGGGGTGACCACCACCTCCTGGCCCTTCGACATCGCCTCGGCGATCTCCTCGACCGTCGGCTCGCGGCCCAGCTCCTGGAGCAGCTGTCGGCTGACCCGGATCAGGCGGTTGATCGTCTCGACCATGTGGACCGGGATCCGGATCGTGCGGGCCTGGTCGGCGATCGCCCGGGTGATCGCCTGGCGGATCCACCAGGTGGCGTACGTCGAGAACTTGAAGCCCTTCTCGTAGTCGAACTTCTCGACTGCCCGGATCAGGCCGATGTTGCCCTCCTGGATGAGGTCCAGGAACGACATCCCGCGGCCGATGTACTTCTTGGCGATCGAGACGACGAGCCGCAGGTTCGCCGAGGTGAGCTGCTCGCGCGCGTCCCGGCCGATCCGGACGATCTCGCCCTTGCGGTCGCGGAGCTTCGTGGAGAGCGGGACCTCGGGGTCGAAGCCCATGTCCTTGAGCAGGCCGGCGTCGTGGCCGGCGTCGATCCAGCGCGCCAGCGCCGGGAACGCCACCCCCTCGCGGGTCCAGTCGTAGATCGCCCGGAGGCCCGGGTTGTCGCGCGAGTCGAGGTCGCCGTTGTGGACGGCGAGGTAGGCCCAGTCGAGCAGGGCGAGGAACGCCTCCGCGGAGAGCGTCTCGTTGTACGTCGCGAGGAGCTTGCGCGCCTCCCGGAGGAGCTCTTTCGTTCCCTCCGACTGGACGTCGCGACCGGCCTTGACGAGGTGGAAGTCCGGGTGCGGGACGAGGAGGTCCAGGGCGCCCTCGTCCGAGACCGCCTCGCGGACCATCCGGTGGGCCTCGTCGCCGAGGGGGAGCCGGTGCTGCGGCTTCGCGGTCCGCGTCTTGCGCTCCGTGTCGTGGAGGGTCCACTCGTGGAGCGAGATCATCGCCTGCGCCGGAGCCTCGACCATCCACTCGCCGAGCTCGATCGCCTTGGCGAGGACGACCTCCTCCTCGGCGGTCAGGAGGGCGACCTTCCCGATCTCCTTGAGGTACATCCGGACCGGATCGTCGATCCCGATCATGTCGGCCGAGAGTGCCTCGAGCTCCTCCGCGGTCGGCTCCTCGAGCGTCTTCGCGTCGAGCTTCGCGGGCGCGTCGGCGACGGCCGCGGTCGCGTCCTTCGCGTCAGCGACGATCCCGGGCACGATGATCGTCGTCATCTCGGTGGCGTCGCCCTCGTCGCCCTCGACGTCCTCGTCCGTGTCCACGGCGCCGTCGGCGCCGGCGGCCTTCGCGTCGGGGGCGCGCTTCGACGGGCGAGCGGGGGCCTTCCGGGCGCGCGGTGTCGTCTCGATCTCCTCGGCCTCGTCGTCCCCGAGGACGAGATCGTCATCGTCCGTGTCGGGCATGACGGCGATCGCCACTCCGCCCTTCGCCGAACCGGCCGTCCCGGGCTCATCGTCGTCGGGGAGCTCCGCGGCGCGCGTGGCCGAGCGGAGCGCCCGCGCCTCGGCCGCAGCCGCCTTGCGGCGGCGCGGCGTGTCCGACAGCACGGCGTCCACGAGGGCGCGGTCGGCGGGGTCGGTCGTGGTCATCGTGGTCCTCCAGTGTGGCGCGCCAGGGGCTTCGCGAGCAGGCTGGCCTGCTCGATCCGGCGGTCCAGCGCGCGACGGTTCTCGTTGTGGTGGGAGATCTCGGTCATGAGGCCGTCGACCGCGGCCCGATCGCCGTCGCGCTCCGCCTCGGCGAGCTCGGCGCGGGTGAAGTGTTCGCGCTCCTCGAGCCGTTCGAGCTCGAGCCGAAGGAGGCACTGCTCGATCCCCTGCTCGGCGACGGCCGGGTCGGGACGCCCGCCGGGGCCACCGGCGGCGGCGATCGCGGCGACCGACGAGCCGCCGAGGAGCGCCGCCATGAGGGCCTGGGTCTCGGGGTCGAGGCGGGTGTAGACGGCCTCGGAGGTGTACGGACCGGACTCGCGGGCGGCGAGGATCGCCGTCCACAGCTCGCGGGCCGGCGTAGAGGGCAGGTCGGCCGGCGTCAGGCGCTCGGCGGTCTCGACCTGGAGCTCGGGGGCGAGGAGGAGGAAGCGGAGGAGCTCGCGCTCGACCGGGCCGATCGCACGGAGGACCGCCCGGGGGTCGAACGAATCGGGCGAGGCGAGCACGGAGTCGGCGCTGAT
>JBBSAS010000073.1:0-7501 GCA_038252055.1 Candidatus Limnocylindrales bacterium | reverse complement strand
GGTCGGCGTCTTCCGGACCCACCCGTGGGCACCGCGGGTGCTGATCGCCAACTCGAACCTCGTCGGGAAATGGGCCACCTGGGAGCACTTCCGGGAGCTCGAGCGGGCCGGCCTGATGATGTACGGGCAGATGACGGCCGGGTCCTGGATCTACATCGGGACCCAGGGCATCCTCCAGGGCACGTACGAGACGTTCGCCGAGCTGGCGCGCCAGCACTTCGACGGGACGCTGCGCGGGCGGGTGGTGCTGACCGCAGGCCTCGGCGGGATGGGCGGCGCACAGCCGCTGGCGGTCACGATGAACGACGGTGTCGTGATCGCGATCGAGGTGGACGAAGCGCGGGCGCGCCGGCGGCACGAGATCGGCTACGTCGATCGACTGACCGACTCGCCGGAGGCGGCCCTCGCGATGGCCCGGCTGGCGGCGACCCAGGGGGAGCCGCTCTCGATCGCCCTCGTCGGCAACGCGGCCGAGATCGAGCCTGCCTGGGCGGCGAAGGGCGAGCGGTTCGACGTGGTCACCGACCAGACGTCGGCCCACGACGCACTGGCGGGCTACGTGCCCGCCGAGATGACGCTCGCCGATGCGCTCGTCCTGCGGCGGACGCAGCCGGACGTGTACGAGCGGCGGGCGCTCGCGGCGATGGCGTTCCACGTCCGGGCGATGCTGGCCTTCCAGGGTCGCGGCGCGGTGGTCTTCGACTACGGCAACAACATCCGGGCCCAGGCGCAGCGGGGCGGCGAGGAGAACGCGTTCGACTTCGCCGGGTTCGTCCCGCTCTTCATCCGGCCCCAGTTCTGCGAGGGCCGCGGGCCCTTCCGGTGGGCGGCGCTCTCGGGCGATCCCGCCGACATCCTGGCGACCGACGCGGAGATCCTCCGCCTCTTTCCCGGCGACGCCGGCCTGCGGCGTTGGATCGAGATGGCCGAGGCGAAGGTGCCGTTCCAGGGGCTCCCCGCGCGGATCTGCTGGCTCGGCTACGGCGAGCGGGCGAAGGCCGGGCTGGCCTTCAACGAGCTGGTCCGGTCGGGGGCCGTGCGCGCCCCGATCGTCATCGGGCGTGACCACCTCGACGCGGGGAGCGTCGCCTCGCCGAACCGGGAGACGGAGGCGATGGCCGACGGCACCGACGCGGTCGCCGACTGGCCGCTCCTCAACGCGCTCGTGAACACGGCGGCCGGGGCGACGTGGGTGAGCATCCACCACGGCGGCGGGGTCGGGATCGGGTACAGCCAGCATGCGGGCATGGTGGTGGTGGCGGACGGCACGGACCTCGCCGCCCAGAAGCTGGAACGGGTCCTCACCACGGACCCGGGGATGGGCGTGATCCGCCACGCGGACGCGGGCTACGAGCGGGCGCTCGAGGTGGCCCGCGAGCGCGGGGTCCGAATCCCGATGCGCGACGGCAACGCAGGGTCGTAGGGCACGACGTCCCCGCTCGACGTCGTCCGGCTCCGCGTCCCGCTCGTTCTCCGGCTCCGCGCCCCCTGCTCTCCGGCCCTGCTTCTCATCAAATGCTGCTGTGGCGATCCGTATCTCGGGTACCGGACCGTGCCAGACGCCGCCGCCGCGGCCAGCGAGCCGTTGGCCCTGTCACCGGTGTCGATGGGGCGGCGGATGACAGGATGCGAGGGCCGTTGGAGGTCCCGGAAGGCGCTCGTGACGTCTTCGACCTGCCCTCCGGGTCGCGGGACCCGCGATACGGCTGCTCTGGGCGACATTTGATCAAGTAGAGCGCGCCTGGACCGCGGGCACGAGCGTCGGCCCGGTCGCTGGTGCCGGCCCGGTCGCCGGTGCCGGCTCGCCGGTCGTCTGCGGCTCGGGGACGCTCATGGGTGTGCCACGATACCCGCATGAGCCTCGTCGAATCCGTCCCCAACGTCTCCGAGGGGCGCCGGCCCGAGGTGGTGGACCGCCTCGCCGCGGCGCTGGAGTCGGTGCCCGGAGTGCACCTTCTCGACCGGACGAGCGACGCCTCCCACAACCGGAGCGTCTTCACCCTGGCCGGCGAGGACGCCGCCGTCGCCGAGGCCCTGGAGCGGCTCGTGGACGTCGCCCTGCGCGACATCGACATGGAGCGGCAGTCCGGCGAGCATCCCCGGATCGGGGCCGTGGACGTCGTGCCGTTCGTGCCCCTCGCCGACACGACCCTCGACCACTGCGTGGGTCGTGCTCGCGCCTTCGGGGAGCGGATCGCCGCGCGCTTCGACCTGCCCGTCTACCTCTACGCCGCCGCCGCCACGCGGCCCGACCGGGTGCGGCTCGCCGACCTGCGCCGGGGCGGCTACGAGGGCCTCCGCGCCGAGATCGCGACCCACGGCCGGGAGCCCGACTTCGGGCCGCCGCGGACCCATCCGCGCGGCGGGGCAACGTGCGTGGGGGCCCGCCCGTTCCTCGTCGCCTGGAACGTCAACCTCGCCTCCGACGACCTGGAGCTCGCGAAGCGGATCGCCCACCGCGTCCGCGAGTCGTCGGGCGGGCTGCCGGCCGTGCAGGCCCGGGGGTTCTTCATCGAGGAGCTCGGGTGCGCCCAGGTCTCGATGAATCTCCTCGACGTCGGCCGGACCCCGATCTGGGCCGCCTGGGAGGCAGTGGATGCCGAGGCGGCCGAGGAGGGCGTCGAGGTCGCCGAGTCGGAGCTGATCGGGCTCGCGCCGATCGCGGCGTTCCGAGCGGTGGCCGACCGGGCGGGCGCGCCGGCGGACGCCCCGGACGAGGAGCGGGTCCTCGCGGCGGGGCGCTTCCTCCAGCTCCGGGACGCATCGCCGCTTATGGCCCTGGAGCTGCGCCTCGCCAGGGTGGCGGCCGGGGAATCGTGAGCACGCGAGCGTCCAGCAGGCCAGGAGGGTCCGCCGACCCGCCCGAATCCGACGTCTCGGCCCGGGGGTTGCTCATCACCGGTGCGGCCGAGATCGCGACCATGTCCGGCGGCGCCGAAGTCGCCACCGTGGCCGGCGGCGTTCAGCGGGGGGCCGCCCAGGGCGACCTCGCGATCGCCGCGCCGGCGTCAGCGGTGGCTTGCCTGGACGGCCGGATCCTCGTGGTCGGCCCGGAGGCAACGACGCGCGAGCGGCTCGAAGCCGCGCTCGAGGCGGGCGGACGGCCGCCGCTTGCCTACGACCTCCTCGATGCGTCCGGCGCAACGGTGACGCCCGGGCTCGTGGACCCGCACACCCACCTCCTCTTCGGAGGCTCGCGCGAGGACGAGATTGTCCTCCGGGCGCGGGGTGCGTCGTACCTGGAGATCCTCGCGGCAGGCGGCGGGATCCTCGCCACGGTCCGGGCGACGCGGGCCGCGAGTGACGCGACGCTCCTCGCCCACGGACGGCGCTGGCTCGCCCGGATGCTCCGGACGGGCACGACCACCGTCGAGGCGAAGTCCGGCTACGGCCTCGACACGGCGACCGAGCTGCGCCTCCTCGCCGTCGCGGGGCGGCTCGACGCCGAGGGACCCGTGGCCGTGATCCCGACGTTCCTCGGCGCCCACGCGGTGCCGCCCGAGGTCCTCGCTGCCCACCCCGGTGACGCCGCGGCGGCGACCGAGGCATACATGGCCGCCGTCATCGGGGAGCAGCTGCCGGCCGTCGCGGCGCAGGGGATCGCGCGATCCTGCGACGTCTTCTGCGAGGCCGGTGTCTTCAGCGTCGACCAGTCCCGGCGGATCCTGCACGCCGCCCGCGCCCTGGGGCTGGCCCTGCGCCTTCACGCCGACGAGCTTGCCCCATCCGGTGGTGCCGAGCTGGCGGCCGAGCTGGGCGCGCTCTCGGCCGATCACCTGGGCGCGGTGTCCCCCGCGGGGATCGCCGCGCTCGCCGCCGCGGCCGACGCGGGCCGGCCGGTCGTCGCCGTCCTGCTCCCGACCGTGCCCTGGTTCCTGGGCCTGGCAGCCCGCGAGCCCGCCCGTGCGCTCGTGGACGCCGGTGTCCCCGTCGCCCTCGGGACCGACTTCAACCCGGGCACGTCGCCGGTGACGAGCCTCCCGCTCGTGATGGCGCACGCGGTGCTGGACCTGCGCCTGTCGCCGGCGGAGGCCCTCGTCGCCACGACGGTCAACGCGGCCGCGGCCCTGGGGCTTGCCGACCGCGGCGCGCTGGCGCCCGGAATGCGGGCCGACCTCGTGGCCTGGAACGTTCCGACCCACGCGCAGATCCCGTACTGGGCCGGTGCCGACCTCGTCCGGACCGTCGTCGTTGGCGGCCGAGTCTTCCTCGGCGGCCGGGTAGGCGTCGCCGACGGGTAGGCGTGGGCAGGGGGCCCTCGACGTGGGCAGCGGCCCTCGACCGGTCAGACCTTGCCGCGCGACTCCAGGAGGACTGTCGTCGTCTCCGCGGGCAGCCCGGCGGACGTGATCGAGAGGCGCTGCTGCGGCTCCCCGGCTGTCGTCCCCATCTCGTGGAGGAACTTCGCCAGGATCGGGTCACACGCGGTCTCGTCGTCGCAGACGGCCATCGGCACGACGATCTTCGGGTCGAGCTGGGCCACGAGCTCGGCGGCCTTCGTCGGCGTGAGCCTTCCTCCCACGGGCACGCAGACGATGTCCACGGGGCCGATCTCCCCGACCTTCTCCTCGGTCAGGGTGTGCGCGATGTCGCCGAGGTGAGCGACGTGGACGCCGTCAAGCTCCACGACGAAGGCGACGTTCTTGCCGCGCTCGGCGCCCCGCTTCTCATCCCGGTACGTGCGCACGCCGGTCACGAGCACATGCTTCACCTCGTACTCGCCCGGCCCGTCGAGCACGAATGACTCCTCGAGGCTTGTCGGGAGGTGCGTGGAGCCGTCCCGGCTCGTCCGTCCCTTCGCCCGCGGCAGGGGCGCATCGTCGGGATGGCTGAAGGTGACGATGTCCCCGGTGATCCCCCGGCCGGTCGGCCCGACGACCGCCTGGTACGGGTCCGCGACCACGACGGCATCGCGACCCTTCAGTCGGATGCACGAACGCCCAAACCATGTGAGTTCCATGGGTGGGATTCTGCCACGCCCGACTGCACCGGCGTTCGCGCGACGTGCCGGCCACGCCCGGCACTCCTCACGATCGGTCGCGGGAGTCCTGCCGTCCGGGGAGCGGGCACCGGGCAGCGGAAACGAGAAGACCGGAGACGCCTGCCCATTGGCGCCTCCGGTCTGAGGGAGGGAGGGCGGATCTGAGGGAGTCGGAGGGATCGACATGGTCCCGCAGGTCCGAGGCACAGCCTAGGTGCCGGAGGTTCAGGGACAAGGCGGGGGGAGGTTAAGAAACCGCCATCCGCCATGGTCATGCCAGAATGCCGCCCATGCGCCCATCCGCTCGTCGATCCACGCGATTCCGCCCTCGTCTCCGCCTCGCCTGCGGCCGGTTCGTGTGCGTGACGGTCGCGATTGCGGCCGTCGCCCTCTCGGTGGCCGCCTGTGGGGGCGGTTCGCCATCGCGATCGCCCGACGGTTCGATGCCGCCGCCGGCCTCGGTCGCGCCGTCCCCCGGCCCGGCGACAACCTCACCGTCCCCCACCGGCTCTGCGGGCCCGGGCGACGCGGCCGCCCTCTACCGGAGCATCGAGGACCAGGTCATCGCCGAGCGCGGGCTCACGGCGAAGGAGCGCCTGGAGCCGACGATCCTCTCCGAGGCGGAGGTCAAGACCCGCCTGGAGGAGCAGTTCCGGAAGGAGAACCCACCCGACCAGATCGCGATCGCCCAGGACACGCTGCAGGCGCTTGGTCTCCTCCCCGCGGGCGCGTCGCTGGCCGACCTCTACGTCGAGATGCTCGGCTCCCAGGTTGCCGGCTTCTACGACTCGACGACGAAGCAGCTGTATGTCGTCTCGCGCTCGGGCTCGATCGGGCCGACGGAGAAGGTCACCTTCGCCCACGAGTTCACCCACGCGCTCCAGGACCAGAACTTCGGCCTCGAGGGGATCGCCGTCGATGCCGTCGGCCAGGGCGACCGATCGCTCGGCCGGCTTGCGCTCGTCGAGGGCGATGCGACGCTCGTCATGTCCCGCTGGATGCTGGCGAACCTCACTCCTGCCGACCTCCAGGATCTCCTGAAGGCGGGCCCGGAGTCGGCGGCGCAGCTGGCCAGGATGCCGTCGATCCTCCGCGAGACGCTGCTTTTCCCGTACCAGCAGGGACTCGTCTTCGTGAACCAGCTCTCTTCGGGCGGCGGCTGGCCTGCCGTTGACGCCGCCTATTCGCGACTTCCCGACTCCACGGAGCAGGTGCTCCATCCCGACAAGTACGCCGCCGGCGAAGCGCCCGTCGCCGTGCCGATCGACGGGGCGGCCCTGGCCTCGGCGATGGGCGCCGGCTGGACGGCGACGCCGGAAGACACCCTCGGCGAGTTCCAGCTCTCGATCTGGCTCCGCGAGAACGGGGTGAAGGCGCTCGACGCACAGGCGGCCGCGGCCGGCTGGGGTGGCGACCGCTTCGCCTACCTCCGCGGCCCGGACCGGGCCTACGCGCTGGCGCTCGGCACGGCCTGGGACTCGTCGGCCGACGCGGCGGAGTTCCTGGCAGCCGCGACCACGGCGGCGGGCAACCTGCCGGGTGCCGCGCGTGCCCTGACGCCGTCCTCGCCCGAAACGCCCCCGCGCGCCTGGGTCCTCGTCGCGAGCGACGCGGCCACGCTCGATCGCCTGGCGAAAGCGGCCCTGGGCGGCTGACCTCGGCGGCGGACGCACCTCTCGCCAGCGGTCTGGTCCCCCCATGCCTCGGCGCCCCGTGCCTCGGTCCTCCACGGCCCGGTCCCCCGCGGCCCGGTCGCCCGCCGCCGAGGTCCGTTTGGGTCGCCGGGCGACTCATCTGCGGGCCACCTGAGCACGACGAATCCGCAAGTGAGCGCGTTCCGGGACATGCCGCGCTCCGACCCCCTCGAATCGAGTCGGAACCTGACTCAACGCGTCAACCAACCGGCCGAGGGTCGGCGCCGGAACGCCGAGGGTTGGCGCAGCGACAGCCGGGGCTTACATCGACTCCGGCGCGGAGATCCCCAGGAGGCCGAGCGCCCCGGCCAGGGTGAGCTGCGCCGCGCGCACGAGAGCAAGGCGGGAACGCGACCGCTCCGGCTCGGAGGGGTCCACCACCCGCGCGTCGCGGTAGAAGGCATGGAACTGCGTCGCCAGGTCGGTCGCGAAGGCCGTCACGCCCTGCGTCTCCTCGGCCGCCGCCGCATCCTCGACGACCTCCGGGAAGCGAGCCATGACGCGGACCAACGCGCCCTCCGGGGTGAGCGTCCCTTCCGGTGTCGCGGCCCCCTCGCCGAGCGACCCCGGAACCACGCCCGCTGCCGGCTCGAGCCCGACCTCGGCGGCCCTGCGGATGATCGAGGCGATCCGGGCGTGAGCGTACTGGACGTAGTAGACCGGGTTCTCGCTTGACTGCTTCTTCGCGAGCTCGATGTCGAAGTCGATCCCCGAGGTGTGACCCCGGGCGGCGAAGTACCACCGGGCCGCGTCCACCCCGATCTCGGCCAGCAGGTCGTCGAGGGTGATGAAGTCGCCGGCGCGCTTCGACATCGAGACCTCGACG